>NZ_JALQDT010000006.1:0-16654 GCF_023631085.1 Caballeronia sp. INML1
GCCCGCGCTTTCTCCTTGAGCAGCGCATCGAGCTTTTTTAGGTACGCCACCTCCGCGCGCAGGTATTCGTTCTCCTTGAGCAGTTCTTCGCGCGTGCGCGCCTCTGGCGTTTTGCCTTCGGCAGGCTTGTCGGGCTGGGTAGCATTCATCTTTGGGCAACGCCCCCGCGGACGGGGCGCCAAGGCATCTATACCGCCCTCATGATACAGGCGCTCCCACGTCGCGACGCCACGCGGGTTACGCAGATCGAACAGCGCCGTCACCTGGGTGTACGACAACTCGTCCTGCCACATCCGTTCCAGCACCGACAACTTGAACTGCGCATCGTAATGGCTGTATTTCTTGCGCAGCCCCGCAACCCCATGCACACGATAGCTTGCCACCCAGCGGCGAACCATCGAGAAGCCCACTCCGTAACGCGCCCCCAATGCCCTGTAGCCGCTTTCGCCGGCAAGATATTCCTCGACAACCCGTCTTCTGAATCGCTCGCTGTACTTCGCCATGAAAAACACCCCAAAGGTTGGATCGGTATCCAACTTTTGGGGTGCAGTTCAGTTCGACCGCGCCGTTTTTTTTTGAGCTGGGAAAGCTCAATGCTTGCCCGTGCTCCCGAAACCGCCCGCGCCGCGCTCGCTCTCCTCGAAGTCCTCGACGATATTGAACGCCGCCTGCACGACGGGCACGATCACCATCTGCGCAAGACGCTCCATCGGGTTGAGTGTGAACGCGGTGTCGCCGCGATTCCATGTCGAGACCATCAGTTGGCCTTGATAATCGGAATCGATCAGCCCGACGAGATTGCCGAGCACGATGCCATGCTTGTGGCCGAGGCCCGAGCGCGGCAGGATCATCGCGGCGTAGCCTGGATCGGCGAGATGAATGGCGAGGCCGGTCGGCACGAGCACGGTCTGGTGCGGCTCGATGACGAGCGGCGCATCGAGACACGCGCGCAGATCGAGACCCGCGCTGCCGGGCGTGGCGTAGGCGGGCATGAAGTCGCGCATGCGCGCGTCGAGAATCTTGACGTCGAGTTTCATGGATCGAGGCTTCAGCGGCCGAGCTCGAAGGCGTCGGCCAAAAGTTGATAGGACCGCGTGCGTGCGGCGTAGCTGCCGGAGACCGTCAGAACGATCAATTCGTCGGCGTTGAATTGTTCCTGCAGCGCGTGCAGTTTTTCCGTCACACGTTCCGGCGTGCCGATGATGCTGCGCGCTTTCTCATGCGCGATCACCGCGAGCTCGCGCTCTCCGTAGACCTGCGAGATGCCTTGTGCGATCGATGGAATCGGCTGATTGAGCCCGTACGCCATCTGCACGCGGCGCAGGTCGACCGCGCGCTCGAGCGCTTCGGCTTCGCGATCCGTATCGGCGCAAATCACGAACACGGCGGCGGCGAGATAAGGCTTCTCCTCGTGACCCGGCGTGAAGCGCTCGCGATACGCCTGCGCCACGCGATCGCCATATTGCGCGTTGATGAAATGCGCGAACGCGAACCGAACGCCGAGCTGCGCGGCAAGCAAGCCGCCGAAATCGCTCGAGCCGAGCATCCACAGTTCGGGACGCGTGTCGATCTGCGGTTGCAGCAGGACGCCTTTGGCGAGCGAATCGTCGGGAATGTTGCCGCTGAAGAGGGCGATCAGCTCGGCGACTTGCTGCGGAAAGATATCGCCACGATTGTACGAACCTGCCGCGACCGCCTGCGCCGTTCGCATGTCGCCGCCGGGTGCGCGGCCGACGCCGAGATCCACGCGATTCGGGAACAGCGCTTCGAGCATCAGGAATTGCTCGGCGATCTTGAACGACGAGTAATACGGCAGCATCACGCCGCCCGAACCAATGCGGATGCGCTTCGTGAGACTACCGATGCGCGCGAGCATCACTTCGGGACACGGATTCGACACGCCGTACAGGCCGTGATGCTCCGCGCACCAGTAGCGCGTGTAGCCGAGATCGTCGGCGAGCTGCGCGAGATCGAGCGTCGCCGCGATGGCGTCGGCGGCGCTGTGGCCGTGGATGACCGGCGTCTGATCGAGAACGGAGAGCTTTGTCATCGTGTCAGGACAGCAGCTGGCCGCCGGCTTTCGGCGCGCGCTTTGCGATTTCCGCGATCAGCGTGCGCGCGAGTGCCTGCTTGCCGGCGCGCGGCAGCGGCGTCGTGCCGCGCTCTTCGAAAAGAACGACTTCGTTGTCGTCCTGACCGAACGTCAGCTGTCCGATATTTCCAATGAGCAGCGGCACGCCCTTGCGCTCGCGCTTCTGGGCGCCGTGGACCTCGAGATCGCCGCTTTCGGCCGCGAAGCCGACGCAGTAGGGCGGATTCGGCTGCTTTGCCACCGTCGCGAGAATGTCCGGATTCTCGACGAAGTTGAACGTGGGCATCGCGTCCGCAGTTTTCTTGATCTTTTGCTCGCTGACATGATCCACGCGCCAGTCCGCGACTGCCGCCACCGCGATGAAGATGTCCGCGTCAGGCGTCGCGGCCATGACGGCGTCGTGCATCTGTTGCGCGGTCTGCACGTCCTCGCGATACACGCCCCACGGCGTCGGCAACGACACCGGACCGGCGACGAGATGCACGTCCGCGCCTGCCTGCGCTGCCGCGCGCGCGAGCGCGAAGCCCATCTTGCCCGACGAACGATTGGTGATGCCGCGCACCGGATCGAGCGGCTCGAAAGTCGGGCCCGCCGTGATGAGCACGCGCTGGCCGCGCAGAATTTTCGGCTGGAAGAACGCGCAGATCGCTTCGAACGCGGCTTCCGGCTCGATCATGCGGCCGTCGCCGACTTCGCCGCACGCCTGCGAACCCGAATCCGGTCCGAGAACTTCGACGCCGTCAGCGCGAAGCTGCGCGACGTTGCGTTGGGTCGCCGGGTTCTGCCACATTTGCCGGTTCATCGCCGGAACCACGAGCAGTGGACAGTCGCGCGCGATGCATAGCGTCGAGAGCAGGTCGTCGCACATGCCGTGCGCGAGTTTTGCGAGAAAGTCGGTGGAGGCGGGCGCGATGACGATGGCATCCGCCTCGCGCGAGAGATCGATATGCGGCATGTTGTTCGGCATGCGCGCATCCCACTGCGACGTGTAGACGGGACGGCCCGAAAGCGCCTGCATCGTGACGGGTGTGATGAACTGCGTGGCCGCTTCCGTCATCACGATCTGCACGGTCGCGCCGGCCTTGATGAGCAAGCGCGTAAGTTCGGCGATCTTGTAACAGGCGATGCCGCCGGTCAGACCTAGAACGAGATGTTTGCCCGCGAGTTCCAATTTGCCTCCATCGCAAAAGAACACGGCTCCGAGGAAGGAGCCGCACGTGAACATCAACGCGAACCGCGCACGCGCCGCAGTTCGTCGAACACCAGCAACACCGCGCCGATGGTAATGGCGCTATCGGCGAGATTGAACGCCGGCCAGTGCCACGCTTTCACGTGAAAATCCAGAAAGTCGATGACGTGCCCGTACGCGATCCGGTCGATCACGTTGCCGATCGCGCCGCCCATGATGAGCGCGAGCGCCGTGCAGAAGAGCCGCTGCCCCGAATGCCTCTTGAGCAGATAGCAAATCACGATTGCCGCGACGACGCCCAGCGCCGTGAACGCCCAGCGCTGCCAGCCGCCCGCCATCGCGAGGAAGCTGAACGCCGCGCCGCGGTTGTAGACGAGCAGCAGGTTGAAGAAAGGCGTGAGCGCGTGAGGTTCGCCGTAGGCGAACACGCGCTGCACGGCGATCTTCGTCAACTGGTCGAACAGGATCACGATGAGCGCAACGCCGAGCCACGGCGCAAGCGATCCACTGCTGGAAGTTTGTTTCGCCATCGTTCGAGCCATTATGCTGCGCCTCGCGTTTCACCGGCGCCGAAGAGATTGGAGAAGCAGCGGCCGCACAGACCCGGATGGTCCGCGTGCGAGCCGACGTCCGCGCAGTAGTGCCAGCACCGCTCGCACTTCATGTAGCTCGATGCCGTGACATCGACGCCTTCTTCCGCTTCGCCCGCGACCTTTTCCAGTCGAGCCGATGACGTGATGAGCACGAAGCGCAGCGCATCGCCGAGGCTTGCAAGTGCGTCGTAACGCGCGCCGCTCGCGCGGACCGTCACTTCGGCTTGCAGCGACGAGCCGATCTGGTTCGCCGTGCGCGCTTCTTCCAGCGCCTTCGTCACGTCGCCGCGCGCATGGCGGATGAGCGTCCACTTGTCGAGCAGTTCGCCGCCGTTCGCGATGTCCGGATACGTCGCGAAGACTTCATTGAAGATCGTGTCCTGACCGGGCTTGAGCACCTTGTACGCTTCTTCCGCCGTGAACGAAAGATACGGCGCGACCAGGCGCAGCAGGCCATGCGCGACGTAATACAACGCCGTCTGCGCACTGCGGCGCTCGCGCGAATCGGCCTTCGTCGTGTAGAGACGGTCCTTCAACACGTCGAGATAGAAGCCGCCGAGGTCTTCCGAGCAGAACGTAGCGATCTTCGCGACGACTGGATGAAACTCGTACTTCTCGTAATGCGAGAGCGCGTCGTCCTGAAGGTTGTGCGTGAGTGCGACCGCATAGCGATCGATTTCGAGCCAGTTTTCCACCGGCACCGCGTCTTTCGCGAAGTCGAAGTCCGACAGGTTTGCGAGCAGGAAGCGCAACGTGTTGCGGATACGGCGATACGTTTCCGTTACGCGCTTCAGGATCTCTTCGGAGATCGCGAGTTCGCCGGAATAGTCCGTCGACGCGATCCACAAGCGGATGATTTCCGCGCCGAGGCGATTGGACACCTCATGCGGATCGATGCCGTTGCCGAGCGACTTCGACATCTTGCGGCCTTCGCCATCGACGGTGAAGCCGTGCGTGAGCAGCGCGTCGTAGGGCGGACGGCCGTCGAGCATCGAAGCCGTGAGCAGCGACGAATGGAACCAGCCGCGATGCTGATCCGAGCCTTCGAGATAGAGGTCGGCCGGGAATTGCAGCGAATCCTTGTGCGAACCGCGCAGCACGTGCCAGTGCGTCGTGCCGGAGTCGAACCACACGTCGAGCGTGTCGCGGTTCTTCTCGTACATGTTGGCGTCGTCGCCGATCAGTTCTCGCGGATCGAGCGATTGCCACGTCTCGATGCCGCCTTCCTCGACGCGCTTCGCCACTTCCTCGAGTAGCTCCAGCGTGCGCGGATGCAGCTCGCCTGTCTCCTTGTGCACGAAGAACGCCATCGGCACGCCCCATTGGCGCTGGCGCGAGAGCGTCCAGTCCGGACGGTTCGCGATCATGCTGTACAGACGCTGCTTACCCCACGACGGGTAGAACGCGGTGTTCTCGACGCCTTCGAGCGCGGTCTCGCGCAGCGTCTTGCCGCCGTCCTTGGGCGTGACATCCATGCCCGCGAACCATTGCGATGTAGCGCGATAGATGATCGGCGTCTTGTGACGCCAGCAGTGCATGTAGCTGTGCGTGTACTTCTCGCTCTTGAGCAGCGAGCCCGCGCCTTGGAGCGCTTCGACGATCTGCGGATTCGCTTTCCAGATCGACAGCCCGCCGAAAAGCGGCAGCGATTCGATATAGCGGCCATCGCCCATCACCGGGTTGATGATGTCGGCATCCGCCATGCCGTGCGCCTTGCACGACACGAAGTCTTCGACGCCATACGCCGGCGACGAGTGCACGATGCCCGTACCGCTTTCGGTCGTCACGTAGTCGCCGAGATAGACGGGCGCGGTGCGCTTGTAACCCGGGTGCGCGGCCGCGAGCGGATGATGGAAGCGCAGGTTGGCGAGCTGTTCGCCGGTCGCCGTCGCGATGATTTCGCCCGTCAGGCCGTAGTTCTCCAGGCACGCTTCGACGCGTTCTTGCGCGAGGATCAGCAAGCCGCGCGACGTATCGACGAGCGCGTAGACAATCTCCGGATGCACGTTCAACGCCTGGTTGGCGGGAATGGTCCAGGGCGTCGTCGTCCAGATGACGATGCCGCCTTCCGCTTTCGGCAGCGCGTTCAGGCCGAACGCCTGCGCGGTCTTCTCCGGCTCGGCGAAGGCGAACATGACGTCGATGGTCGGATCGGTCTTGTCCTTGTATTCGACTTCCGCCTCGGCGAGCGCGGAGCCGCAATCGAAGCACCAGTTCACCGGCTTCAGGCCGCGGAACACGAAGCCTTTCTCCATGATCTTGCCGAGCGCGCGGATTTCGCCCGCCTCGTTGGCGAAGTTCATCGTCTTGTACGGATTGTCCCAGTCGCCCAGAACGCCGAGACGCCGGAAGCCGGCCTTCTGCTTCTCGATCTGCTCGCCCGCATAGGCGCGCGCCTTTTGCATCACTTCAGCGGCGGGCAGCGACTTGCCGAACTGCTTTTCGATCTGGATTTCGATCGGCATGCCATGGCAATCCCAGCCCGGCACGTAGACCGCGTCGAAGCCGGCGAGATTGCGCGCCTTGACGATCATGTCCTTCAGGATCTTGTTGACCGCGTGCCCAAGGTGGATGTCGCCGTTCGCGTACGGCGGGCCGTCGTGCAGGATGAACTTCTTGCGGCCCTTGGAGGCGGCGCGGATCTTCTCGTAGATCTTGTTGTCCTGCCATTCCTTGACCCACGCGGGTTCGCGCTTGGGCAGGTCGCCGCGCATCGGGAAGGGCGTGTCGAGCAGGTTGACGGGATACTTCGAAGAGGCTTTCTCTTTCTTGTCGCTCATGAATGACTCGGTGAATTCGGTGAGACGGCGCTTGTCTTGGCGCGCGATGATTCGGAGGCGGGGCAGCGGGCGGCGCATGATGCGCCGCGCGCTCACCTAATTCGGTCGGTCGCCGAAATGGCAAAGCCCGTGGCACGGCTGCCGGCGTTGCTTGCGGGCGGAAGGCCGAAGTACGCGCGCGCGTTGTCGACATCCTTCGCGATCGCGGCGGACAACTTATCGAGGTCGACGTATTTCTCTTCGTCGCGCAGCTTCTTCAGGAATTCGACCCGCACGAGCTTGCCGTACGCGTCGCCGTGCCAGTCGAGCACGAAGACTTCGAGCAGCACGCGGCCGGAGTCGTCGACGGTCGGACGCAGGCCGAGGCTCGCGACCGCGGGCAGCGGTTCATCGGCGAGGCCGTGCACGCGCACCACGAAAATGCCCGCGAGCGCCGGCCGTTTGTGCGCGATCGGCAGGTTCAGCGTCGGAAAGCCGAGATCGCGGCCGAGCTTCGCGCCGTGCACGACGTGCCCGCTGATGATGTACGGCCGCCCGAGGGCGACCTGCGCGGCGTCGAGATCGCCCGCGACGAGCGACGTGCGCACCGACGACGATGAAATGCGCGCGCCGTTCGGATGCGCGACCGTGGCCATCTGCTCGACTTCGAAGCCGTACTTGTCGCCGGCGGCTTTGAGTGAATCGAAATTGCCCGCGCGTTTGGCGCCGTAGCAGAAGTCGTCGCCGACCATGACCCAGCGCGCATGCAGGCCATCGACGATGACATTCTTCACGAACGTATCAGGCGATTGTCCGGCGAACGTCTTGTTGAAATGCTCGACCACCACGCGGTCGACGCCGTTGGTGCGCAATGCTTCGAGCTTGTCGCGCAGCATCGCGATGCGCGGCGGCGCGCCCGCCGGATTGAAGAACTCGCGCGGATGCGGCTCGAAGGTCATCACGCACACCGGCAGGCCGCGCGCATCGGCGGCCGCCCGCACGTGCGCGAGCAGCGCCTGGTGACCGCGATGGACACCGTCGAAATTGCCGATGGTCAGTGCGCAGGGCGCCCGGCTTTCGGCATTGGGGAGGCCGCGAAAGACTCTCACGATAGGCGATGGTCGATGGGAGGGGCTGATGCTGCAAAGCGTTAGATTATAAACGCTCGCACGGGACGACGGGCGCGAGCGGCCCGGCTCGACGCCTGACCGACCCAGTTTGGCACGATTCTCGCACCGTCCGAATGATAAAATCCGCGGATGAAAAAAATCGTCATTCTGATCTCCGGACGCGGGAGCAACATGGAGGCCGTCGTGCGTGCGTGCGCGCGCGAAGGCTGGCCGGCCCGCATCTGCGCGGTCATTTCCAACCGGCCCGATGCCGCCGGATTAGGCTTTGCGGCCGCGAACGGCATCGAAACAAAGGTGGTGGATCATCGTCGGTTCGACGCTCGCGAATCGTTCGATGCCGCGCTTGCGCATGAGATCGATCGCTTCGAGCCCGATCTCGTCGTGCTGGCGGGCTTCATGCGCGTGCTGACCGACGCCTTCGTCGCGAAATACGCGGGGCGCATGCTCAACATCCATCCATCGCTCCTGCCGAGTTTTCCGGGCTTGCGCACGCATCAGCAGGCGCTCGACGCCGGCGTGCGCGTGCACGGCGCGAGCGTGCATTTCGTGACGCCGACGCTCGATCACGGGCCGATCGTCGCGCAAGCAGCGGTGCCCGTCGTCGCCGGCGACGATGCCGCGGCGCTCGCCGCGCGCGTGCTGAAGGTCGAGCACGACATCTATCCGCGCGCGGTGCGCTGGTTTATCGAAGGGCGTCTTTCTATCGAAGGGGAGCGCCAGGATGGGCGTGTGGTGCTCACGCCGTCTGAGCCGCAATGGCTCTTTGCCGACATTGCCGGGGAGGGCGTATGAGGCTGCATGGATTTCTGATTGGTCAAACCGAAACGCTGCTCGCGGATGTGCTGCGCTTTTCCGGCCCCGCCGATGCCGCGACGAGCCGCTTCTTTCGCGCCCATCCGAAGCTCGGACATGGCGAGCGCGGCGTGATCGCCGAAGCTGTCTTCGCCGTGCTGCGCCGGAAGATGGAGTTTTCTCACCTGGCGGAAAGCGGCAGCGGCAACCAGGCGCGCCGCCTCGCGCTGCTCGGGCTGATGCAAACCGCCGGCCTGAATGCGCTGAAGCCGTTCGTATCGGCGGACGAGTATCAATGGCTCGCGCAAGTCTCGAAGATCGATCCGGCGAGCCTGCCGGTGCGCGTGCGCACGAACCTGCCGCAGTGGATCTACGACGCGATGGCCAAGCGCTTCGCGCCCGAGGAACTCGCGCAGCTTGCCGCCGCGCTGAACTATCCCGCCCCGCTCGATCTGCGCGTGAATCCGATCAAGGCGAGCCGCGAAATCGCGCTGAAGGCGCTGACCGAGGCGGGCATCGACGCGGGCGAAATGCCATTCGCGCCGTTCGGCATCCGCGTGGACGGCAAGCCCGCGCTCACGCGTCTCGCGCCGTTCCAGGAAGGCTGGATCGAGGTGCAGGACGAAGGCAGCCAGTTGCTCTGCTCGCTGATGGCCCCGCGCCGTGGCGAGATGATCGTCGACTTTTGCGCGGGCGCGGGCGGCAAGACGCTCGCGCTCGGGGCGATGATGCGTTCGACCGGCCGTCTCTACGCCTTTGACGTGTCCGATCGCCGGCTCGCCAAGCTTAAGCCGCGTCTCGCGCGCAGCGGTCTGTCGAACGTCAATCCGGTGTTGATCGACAGCGAGCATGACGCGAAGATCAAGCGTCTCGCGGGCAAGATCGATCGCGTGCTCGTCGATGCGCCGTGCTCCGGCCTCGGCACCTTGCGTCGCAATCCCGACCTGAAGTGGCGCCAGTCGCCCGCGACCGTCGCCGAGCTCATGCCCAAACAGCTCTCGATCCTGACGAGCGCGGCGCGCCTCGTGAAGACCGGCGGCCGTCTCGTCTACGCGACGTGCTCGATGCTCGAAGCTGAAAACGAAAGCGTCGTGAAGCAGTTCCTCGAAGCGCATCCGAACTTCCGCGTCGTGCCGGCGCGCGACGTGCTGGCGGAACAGCGCATCGATCTGGACACCGGCGAGTATTTGTCGCTCTGGCCGCACAAGCATGGCACGGACGGCTTCTTCGCGGCCGTGCTGGAGCGCGTGCCCGACGCCGCGAAGGCGCCGAAGGCGGCTGAAGAAACTGCCTAAGCAATGCAGAACCACTTCCTGAGCGAACTCTCCGCGCGGCTCTTCCGCGATTTCGGCGAGCCGGAAGTGATCTGGCAGGTGGCGGTTCTGCTCGGTCTGCTCGTAGTCGCCTGGTGGTGCGCGCGTCTGCTTCGCAAGAAGCTGGATGCGCGCCGCCAGTCGCGATTCGAAGCCGTTCGTTTCGGCGCGGAAAGTCTCAACAAGGCGCTGTTCCCGTTGCTTGGCACGGTTTTCGTGTCGATCGCCCAGGTCGTGCTGGCGCCGTTCATCCATACGTCGTTCCTGCGTCTCTCGCTCGTGCCGCTATGCGGCATCACCGTCATCTATACGATGTTCTATGTCGCGCGGCGCGTGTTCAGCCGCGGCCAGACGGAGCACGAGGCGAACGCGCTGCTCTATCTGTTCGAGAAGCTCGTGACGGTGATCGTCTGGATAGCGATGGTGCTCACCGTGATGGGCATCCAGGACGATGTCGTGCACTGGATGGCGAGCGTGCGCTTCAATTTCGCGAACGCGCACATGACGCTGCTCTCGCTCGCCTCCGGCGTGCTGTGGGTGTGCGTGACGCTGATCGTCGCGATGTGGGCGGGCGCGCTGCTCGACGATCGCCTGATGCGCGCGCGCTCGCTCGACGCGAATCTCAAAGTGGTGCTCGCGCGCGTCGGCCGGGCGCTGATGATTCTCGCTGCGATTCTGGTGAGCCTGTCCATCGTCGGAATCGACATCACGGTGCTCGGCGTGTTCGGCGGGGCGCTCGGCGTTGGGCTCGGTTTCGGCTTGCAGAAAATCGCGAGCAATTATGTGTCGGGCTTCATCATTCTACTGGACCGTTCCTTGCGGCTAGGTGACATGATCAATGTGAGCGGAAATCAGGGCACGGTCACGCAGATTCGCACGCGCTACACGGTCGTGCGTGGGCTGGACGGCATCGAAACATTGATTCCGAACGAAAAGCTCATCACCGACGTGGTTCAAAACCATTCGTCGTTCCTTACACGCGGCAACGCGAAGATTGCGGTGCAGGTGAGCTACCGGTGCGATGTCGAGCGCGCGATGCAACTGCTCGTCGAGGCGACGCAGGGCGTGGAGCGCGTGCTGCAAGACCCGGCGCCCGCTGCGCTGCTGTCGAGTTTTGGCGCGGACGGGATTAATCTCGAACTGAGTTTCTGGATCGAGGAGGCCGCGAAGGGCACGGGCGGCGTCAAGTCGCAGGTCAATCGCGCTGTTTGGCGGTTATTCTGCGAGCATGGCATTGAAATCCCGTACGCGCAGCGCGACATAAGAATTCTCGGCGATGCCGGTACGGTGAGCAGCAGATCGGTACTAAATGCCGAACGAGGCGACCAAGGCGCTGCACCTGTCGCCTGAATGCCGATCGGCAGAGTTGCGATCCCTCGATTTGCCCGATGAATCAACACCAATTCGGGGCGTGAGTTTTCCCTTGTTTCGGTACGATTCAAAAAATTTCACCTTTAGGACAAAGACTTGGAACGCATGCAGTAAAATGCGATCGAACCTGCGCACGTTCCTTTCACGTGCACAACAAGTTGCTCGAAGTCAGTTTTGACTGGCCATTTTTCCCGAATTTCACAGCTATACAGGTAAACCGCCTTGCTGAATTCTTCTCTCGAATTTCTCGCCAACGGATTGCTGGACTTTTCCTGGTGGCAGATTCTGCTGTTCACGCTTGCGATGACGCACGTCACGATCGCCGGCGTCACGATCTATCTGCACCGTTGCCAGGCGCACCGCGCGCTGGATCTGCATCCCGTTGCGAGCCACTTCTTCCGCTTCTGGCTGTGGATGACCACGGGCATGCTGACCGGCCAGTGGGCGGCGATCCACCGCAAGCATCACGCGAAATGCGAGACCGAGGAAGATCCGCACAGCCCGCAGACGCGCGGCATCTGGAAGGTGCTGCTCGAGGGCGCGGAGCTCTATCGCACCGAAGCGAAGAATGAAGAAACCATGCGCAAGTTCAGTCACGGCACGCCGAACGACTGGATCGAACGCAACGTCTACACGCGTTATCCGATTCTCGGCATCAGCATCATGATGGTCATCGACGTCGCGCTGTTCGGCATCGTCGGTCTGTCGGTGTGGGCCGTGCAGATGATCTGGATTCCGTTCTGGGCGGCCGGCGTCGTCAACGGTCTCGCTCACTTCTGGGGCTATCGCAACTTCAACTCGGCGGATGCGTCAACGAACATCTTCCCGCTCGGCATTTTGATTGGCGGCGAAGAGCTGCATAACAATCACCACACGTTCGCGACCTCCGCGAAGCTGTCGAGCAAGTGGTACGAGTTCGACATCGGCTGGATGTATATCCGCCTGATGTCCATGGTCGGCCTCGCGAAGGTGAAGAAGGTCGCGCCCACCCCGAAGCTCGCGGCGAGCAAGGCAGTCGTTGATCAGGACACGTTGCAGGCCGTGCTGTCGAACCGTTACGAAGTGATGGCGCGTTACGGCAAGGCGCTCAAGCGCGCCTACGCGCAAGAACTGGCGAAGCTGAAGGAAGCCGGCGCGCGCGAGAAGTATCAGTTGATGCGCGGCGCGCGCAAGTGGTTCCACAAGGAAGAGGACGGCTTGGACGAGCCGCAGCTCAAGCAACTTCCGGAACTGACGTCGGATAACCAGAAACTGCGCACGTTCATCGAACTGCGCAAGGACTTGTCGGCCATGTGGGATCGCTCCAATGCGTCGCGCGAGCAACTGGCGACGCAGTTGCAGGACTGGTGCCATCGCGCGGAAGAGAGCGGCATCAAGGCGCTGCAGGACTTCGCTTTGCGTCTGCGCCGCTACGCCTGAGGCGCGATATCCGTTAAAATTTATGAACGTCACAAGACCCCGCTCTGGCGGGGTCTTTGTTTTTGGGCGGCCGATTTTCGCATTTCGTTTTGCTTGAGTTGCAAGTGGGGACAGGAGACATGGAAGCGATCAGAAGCGTCGAGTACGACCGGCCGCAAGGCCTGACTTGTGGGGTGGGCGAGGCGTGGGCGCGAGTGCCGGACGCACCATCGGCCGAAAAGCGGCGCGAGCTGAAGGAACGCATTCGCGCGCTGCTGCGGCGGGAAGAGGCGGTTCTGGTCGCGCATTATTATGTCGATGCCGAACTGCAGGAACTCGCCGACGAAACCGGCGGCTGCGTCGCCGATTCGCTCGAAATGGCGCGCTTCGGGCGTGACCATGCAGCGAAGACGCTGGTCGTCGCGGGAGTGCGCTTCATGGGCGAGACCGCCAAGATCCTCAGCCCGGGCAAACGCGTGTTGATGCCCGATCTCGACGCGACTTGCTCGCTCGATCTCGGCTGCCCCGCCGACGAGTTTTCCGCCCTCTGCGACGCGCATCCCGATCGAACCGTCGTTGTGTATGCGAACACGAGTGCGGCCGTGAAGGCGCGTGCGGACTGGATGGTGACGTCGTCGATCGGGCTCGAAATCGTCGCCGATCTTCACGCGCGCGGCCAAAAAATCCTGTGGGCGCCAGACCGTCACCTCGGCAGTTACATCCAGAAGAAGACCGGCGCGGACATGCTGTTGTGGCAGGGCTCGTGTCTCGTCCACGACGAGTTCAAGGGTATCGAGCTCGACCTGCTGCGTAATGAATACCCCGACGCGAAGATCCTCGTGCATCCAGAATCGCCGGAAGGCGTCGTGGCGCTTGCTGATGTCGTCGGCTCGACCACGCAATTGATCGACGCCGCCGTGAAGCTCGACGCGAAGCGCTTCATCGTCGCGACGGATCTCGGCATCCTGCACAAGATGCGGCTGGCCGCGCCGGGCAAGACGTTCATCGAAGCGCCGACCGCCGGCAACAGCGCGACCTGCAAGAGCTGCGCGCACTGCCCGTGGATGGCGATGAACGGCCTGGCAAACCTCGCCGATGTCCTGGAACGCGGTCACAACGAGATCCACGTCGATCCGGCTATCGGATTGCGCGCGCGCGTGCCGATCGACCGCATGCTCGACTTCGCCGCGCGTCATAAGCAGCGCGTGCAAGCGAGCGGCGATCTGGCGAAAGATACGTCCCTGTTCACGAATGTGGGGGCGGCGTGATGGCTTTTTCGCCCGTTTTTGACGAAGTCCGCGCCCAATACGGCGAAGCGTTTGACACGGCGCTCGCGCGCAATGTCGTCGATGCGCTCGACGAAGACGTCGGCGCCGGCGATCACACCGGCCGTCTCGTGCCCGCGGACGCGCGACGCACCGCGCGCATCATCGTGCGCGAGGAAGCGGTGTTGTGCGGCGTGGCGTGGTTCGATGAAGTGATGCGTCGCGTCGATCCGTCGATCGAAGTCGAATGGCAGTATCGCGAAGGCGATCGCATGACGGCGAATTCGCCCGTCGTGCTGCTGAACGGTCCCGCGCGCTCGCTGCTGACGGCGGAGCGCAACGGTCTCAATTTTCTGCAATTGCTGTCGGGCGTCGCGACCGCGACGCGCCGGTACGTCGAGGCGATCGAAGGCACGCACGCGCGCATCCTCGATACGCGCAAGACGTTGCCGGGCCTGCGGCTCGCGCAGAAGTATGCGGTGCGCGTGGGAGGCGGCGCGAACCAGCGCCTCGCGCTCTACGACGGCATTTTGATCAAGGAAAACCACATCGCGGCCGCTGGCGGCGTGGGCGCGGCGATGGACGCGGCGCTCGCGCTGAACGCGGGCGTGCCGATTCAAATCGAAGTGGAAACACTCGAGCAACTCGAAACGGCGCTGGCGCACCGGGCCGAATCGATTCTGCTCGACAACTTCACGCTGGACATGATGCGCGATGCCGTGCGCATCACCGCGGGCCGCGCGTTGCTCGAAGTGTCCGGCGGCGTGAACTTCGACACGGTTCGCGCGATCGCGGAAGCCGGCGTCGATCGCATCTCGATCGGCGCGCTCACGAAGGACGTGCGCGCGACCGATTTTTCGATGCGCCTGCTCTAAATACTCGTGCGGCGGGCGACCGGCGGCATCAGCACGGTCGGCAGCGCCTTCGGTAAAGTCTCGGGCCAGTCGCGGCTGTAGTGCAAGCCGCGGCTCTCGCGCCGGGAGCACGCGCTTTCGACGATCAGCGACGCCACATCAACGAGATTGCGCAATTCCAGCAGATCGCGGCTCACCTTGAAGTTCGCGTAATACTCGTGGATCTCGTCGCGCAGCATGGCAAGCCGATGTTGCGCGCGCGCGAGGCGCTTGTCCGTGCGCACGATGCCGACGTAGTTCCACATCAGGCGTCGCAGTTCATCCCAGTTATGCGCGACGACGACTTCCTCGTCCGGATCGGACACGCGGCTTTCGTCCCAGTCGGGTAATTCCGCGTGACAGCCGTTGGAGAATCCGTCAGCTTCGATCGCCTGCGCGGCCGCGCGACCGATCACGAGGCACTCGAGCAGGGAATTACTCGCGAGCCGGTTCGCGCCGTGCAGACCCGTGCACGACGTCTCGCCGACCGCATACAGCCCGAGACGATCCGTGCGCCCCGCGAGATCGGTGACGACGCCGCCGCACGTGTAATGCGCGGCGGGCACGACCGGAATCGGCTCCTTCGCGATATCGATGCCGAATTCGCGGCAGCGCGCGAGGATCGTCGGAAAGTGCTCTTCGAGAAACGCGCGCGGCTGGTGGCTGATATCGAGATACACGCAGTCGATGCCGCGCTTCTTGATTTCGAAATCGATCGCACGCGCGACGATATCCCGCGGCGCGAGTTCGGCGCGCTCGTCGTGCGCGGGCATGAAGCGCGTGCCATCGGGCAGGCGGAGGAGGCCGCCTTCGCCGCGCACCGCCTCGGAGATGAGGAACGACTTCGCGTAGGGGTGAAAAAGGCACGTCGGATGGAACTGGATGAATTCCATGTTCGCGACGCGGCAGCCCGCGCGCCACGCCATTGCGATACCGTCGCCGGTCGCGGTGTCGGGGTTCGTCGTGTAGAGATAGACTTTGCCCGCGCCGCCCGTCGCGAGGACGGTGTGCGGCGCCTGAATGGTGACAGTGCGGCCGGTATTCAGATCGAGCGCGTAAAGTCCGTGGCAGCGATGGCCGGGCAGCCCGAGACGATCCGACGTGATCAGATCGATCGCGTAATGATCTTCGAGAACGGTAATGTTGGGATGGTTGCGCACACGTTCGCCGAGCGTCGTGACGACCGCGTGGCCGGTCGCGTCCGCCGCGTGGATGATCCGGCGGTGACTATGACCGCCTTCCCGCGTCAGATGAAAGCCGAGTTCGGCTGAGACGTCGCGCGTGAAGGGCACGCCTTCCTCGATGAGCCATTCGATCGCCGCGCGCCCGTTTTCGACGATGAAGCGCGTCGCGGCTTCGTCGCACAGGCCGCCGCCGGCTACGAGCGTATCCTCGACGTGGTTGTCGACGCTGTCGGCGGAATCCAGTACGGCCGCGATGCCGCCCTGTGCCCAGTCGCTCGCGCCGACGCTCGCGCCGCGCTTTGCGAGGATCGCGACGCGACGCGTCTCAGCCAGATTCAGCGCGACGCTCAAACCTGCGAGTCCGCTCCCTACGATCGCTACATCGAAATTCATGCTGCCGGTTCTCCGTCCGTGTTCTCGTCGATAGCCGGAAAGCATAACCCGCATGAACATTCAGTGACAGCGAAAACCCCCGCACGGTCGTGTGTAAAGCGCGTGAGAAAGCGCGCGCCATAAAACAAAAAGCCCCGCATTTGCGGTAATGCCGTTCAGTTAAGGTCTTTTCTTAGATAACGAACGGTGTACCGTTTAGGGCGGGATTTGACGACCCGGTCGCATGCGCGTCCGGGTCGTTTTTCGTTGGGGAGAGACTTGAGCCTTTCGCGCAGGCGCTGA
>NZ_JALQDT010000007.1:0-26239 GCF_023631085.1 Caballeronia sp. INML1
GAGGTGGTCGGCAAGCATCGCACCGGAAAGTTAACAGCCCGGCGCTCCGTTTACAACCACTTCTCACCCCATAAACAAAAATGCCGTGCAGCGCTAACTGAACGGCATTACCCGCATTTGCGGGGCTTTTTGCTGTCTTCGTTCAGGAATCTCGAATCAAGGGGTTACTTGATCTTGGTTTCCTTGTACTCAACGTGCTTGCGGACGACGGGATCGAACTTCTTGATCGCCATCTTTTCCGGCATGTTGCGCTTGTTCTTGGTCGTCGTGTAGAAGTGACCCGTGCCTGCGGTCGATTCCAGCTTGATCTTGTCGCGTGCGCCCTTGGCCATTTGCGTGCTCCTTAGATTTCACCGCGTGCGCGCAGGTCTGCGAGCACGGCGTCAATACCGTTCTTGTCGATCAGGCGCAGGCCGGCGTTCGAAACGCGCAGACGGACCCAGCGATTTTCACTTTCAACGAAGAAACGGCGGTTCTGCAGGTTCGGCAGGAAACGACGCTTGGTCTTGTTGTTTGCGTGGGAAACGTTGTTGCCCGACATCGGGCCTTTCCCAGTTACTTGGCATACGCGTGCCATGAGGACACTCCTAAATACACGTTAAGTCTGAGTCGAACGCTCGAAACGAAAGCACTCGCTTCCGTTCGATGCCTCTTATCGCCCAATTTGCCGATCGGGGACTTGGCAGCACGGTTATGCCAATGAGGGCTGCGCCCAGTGCACCTTGCGGTTCACACCGCAGTTCACACTTTACTCAGAACAGGCGGGTTGAGAAAAGCAAACGCGGATTGTAACAGGAAAAACGCTGAAATATCAAACCATTTATGGCCCTTTCGTTCACAGCCAACCGTGCCGCGCGAAGGAGAACACCTCGTTCGCGGCCACGACGATGTGATCGAGCAGCCGCACATCGATGAGCGTCAAGGCGTCCTGCAGCGTCTTGGTCAGCCGCCGGTCGTTCGCGCTCGGCTCGACGCCGCCCGACGGGTGATTACGCGCGACGATGAGCCCCGCCGCGTTCAAAGTGAGCGCGCGCCGAACGATCTCGCGCGGATAGACCGCGACGCGCGTGAGCGAGCCGCGCGCGGACTCCTCGGCGAGCAGCAACTGATGACGCGCGTCGAGATACAGGCAGATGAACACTTCGTAAGGCCGCGTGCCGATCAACAGCCGCAGATAGTCCTCGACCGCGCCCGGCGCGTTCAGGAGTTCGCGGTCGCGTGCTTTTTCCGCGAGCGCGCGCCGGCACAGTTCGGACACGGCGAGTAGCGTCGCCGCGCGAGCCGGCCCGATGCCATGCTGCTCGCGCAATTCCGCGGCCGACGCGTCCAGCACGCCGCGCAGCGATCCGAAGCGCCGCAGAAGCTGGCGCGCCACATCGACTGCCGTCACGCCGGACACCCCGGTGCGCAGGAACAATGCGAACAGTTCCGCGTCCGACAGCGACGCCGGGCCGCTATCGAGCAGGCGTTCGCGCGGACGGTCGGCGCGCGCCCACTTGCGGATCGACATGAAGGGCGCAATCGTCGCGATGTTTTCGTCGGGTGCCGCGGGCGGCTTCACGAGCCGCAGATCGGCGCTCATCGCGGCCCTCCGGGACGTCTTGTCGCGCGGCCGAGCGCACGCAGGACACCGCCGCGTGACGCGTCACGACACAACTCTGTCTTACAATAGCGGTTTTGGCGTCCGGTTCGCACCGGCGCCGCGCGGTTCGCTGCCTCGCGCGGAAGATCCGCCCCATGCCGGGCCCGCGCCCTGCCTTCAAACGAACGGCCACATCCAATACTCATGAGCATCATCGATATCTCCGAGGTGAAACCCGGTTCGCACGTCACGCTTCACTACCGGCTCGCGCTCGCCGACGGTGCTGACATCGTCAACACGTTCACGGACAAGCCCGCGACGCTCCTGCTCGGCGCAGGCCAGCTCGCGGAGCCGTTGGAAGAGATTTTGCTGGGCCTGAAGGTCGGCCACCACTCGACCTTTCAGCTAACGCCCGATCAGGCGTTCGGGCCGCGCAATCCGGAACTGGTCCAGTGGGTGTCGCTCGCGACGCTGCGCGAAAACAGCATGATCGGCGAGGATTTTTCCCCCGGCGATCTCGTCGAATTCAACGCGCCGGCTGGCGGGCGCTACGCGGGCGTGCTGAAGGAAGTCGGCGAGACCGCGGCGCTGTTCGACTTCAACCACCCGCTTGCGGGCCAGGCGCTCGTCTTCGAAGTGAAAATCATCGGAATTCTGTAACCATGATTGAAAGCCTCAACGAAGTTCAGACCGACGTCGAAATCCTGCTCGCGCAGCCGCGCGGGTTTTGTGCAGGCGTCGATCGCGCGATTGAAATCGTCGAGCGCGCGATCAAGCTCTTCGGCGCGCCCATCTACGTGCGTCATGAGATCGTCCATAACGCCTATGTCGTCGCGGATTTGCGCAAGAAGGGCGCGATCTTCATCGAAGAACTGTCCGATGTACCGGAAGGCGCCACGCTGATCTTCAGCGCGCACGGCGTCTCGAAGGCGGTGCGCGGCGAGGCGGAGGCGCGCGGCCTGCGCGTGTTCGACGCAACTTGCCCGCTCGTGACCAAGGTGCACATGGAAGTCGCGAAGATGCGTCAGGAGGGCTTCGACATCGTGATGATCGGTCACAAGGGTCATCCGGAAGTCGAGGGCACGATGGGGCAGTCGGGCGAGGGCATGCATCTCGTCGAGGATATCGAGGATGTGCAGAAGCTCGATCTGCCCGACCCGCTGCGCATTGCGTATGTCACGCAGACGACGCTTTCGGTCGACGACGCCTCTGCGATCATCGACGCGCTCAAGACGAAGTACCCGGACGTCAGGGAACCGAAGAAGCAGGACATCTGCTATGCGACGCAGAACCGCCAGGATGCGGTCAAGTTCCTGGCGCCCCAGTGCGATGTCGTGATCGTCGTCGGCAGCCCGAACAGCTCGAATTCGAGCCGCTTGCGCGAAGTCGCCGAGAAGCGCGGCATTCCCGCCTATATGGTGGATTCGCCGACGCAGATCGATCCGCGCTGGATCGAGGGCAGAAAGCGTATCGGCGTGACGGCGGGCGCATCGGCGCCGGAGGTGCTGGCTCAGGCCGTGATCGCACGCTTGCGCGAACTCGGTGTGCGCAACGTGCGCTCGCTCGAAGGCATTGAGGAGACGATCTCGTTTCCGTTGCCACGCGGACTGTCGCTGCCGCAGTAAATCAGGAAGAGTTATGAAGAAGCGCCTCCGGGCGCTTTTTTTTCGCCCGGAGAAGCAAGGGCTAAAACTGAGCACCGCAACGGTGCGCGCGCTGTAGCGACATTTTCTCCTGAATAACTCAAGGGTTTTCCCGTAAATCCGATAACCAGACGTAGCCCTCGACATTCGGCCGATTAAACCTGTTTTCGTTATGGTGCAACTACTGCACAAAAACGGATCGCAACCCGGTTGCGCTTCTGCCGGAAAATCGGCTGAAAATGAGGGTTGCAATGCTGGAAAACCCCGCCACGCAAGAATATTGCTCGTCTCATATTTAGCGTTACAATGCGCGCGTCTTGAGGCCAGAAGGGTTCACGACGACAGTTTTTAGAGGCGCAGGAGACCTATTTGATGCGATTCAAGTTTGCTCACGCCGTGTCTATCGCGGCTGCGGTTGCAATGGCAAGCGCATGCGGCAAGAAGGACGAAGGCGGGGCGAGCACGGCAGCGCCGGCGGCAAGTTCCGCCGCAGTGTCCGCTGCGTCCTCGCCCGCACCTGCGCCGGCGAGTGAGGCAACCGTCGTCAGGATCGGTCATGTCGCGCCCTTGACGGGCCTGCAGGCCCACCTCGGTAAAGACAATGAAAACGGCGCGCGTCTCGCACTGGAAGAGATCAGCGCCCAAGGTTTGACGATCGACGGACATTCCATCCGTCTCGTGCTCGACGGCCAGGATGATGCGGCCGATCCGCGCGTCGGCACGGAAGCCGCCCAGAAGCTCGTCGACGACCACGTGATCGCGGTGATCGGTCACATGAACTCGGGTGTATCGATCCCGGCGTCGAAAATCTACAGCGATGCGGGCATCGCCCAGATCTCTCCGTCGACGACGAACCCGGAGTACACGAAGCAAGGTTACAAGACGACGTTTCGCGTCGTGGCGACCGACGCGCTGCAGGGCCCCGTGCTGGCCGGCTACGCGATGAAGACGCTGCATGCGAAGAAGGTCGTCGTGGTGGACGATGCGAGCGCCTATGGCCGGGGATTGGCCGACGAGTTCGCGAAATCGGCGCAGGCCGGCGGCGTGAAGATCGCCGCGCGCGAGGCGACGACCGAGAAAGCCCGCGATTTCAAGGCGATTCTGACGAAGATCAGGCGCATTCAGCCGGACGTCGTGATGTACGGCGGCATGGACGTGACGGGCGGCCCGTTCGCCAAGGAAGCGGCGGCGCTCGGCATCAAGGCGAAGATCCTCGCGGGCGACGGCGTCTGCACCGACAAGGTAGCCGAGCTCGCGGGCGACGCCGTGCAAAACATCATCTGCTCGGAGGCGGGACCCGCGCTTTCGAAGATGGACAAGGGAGCGGACTTCGAGAAGAAGTACGAAGCGCGCTTCCACACGCCGGTGCAGATTTACGCGCCGTTCACGTATGACGCGATGTACGTGATCGTCGATGCAATGAAGCGTGCGAACTCCACCGAAGCGCCCAAAGTGCTCGCTGCGATTGCCACGACCGACTACAACGGTCTGACGGGGCATATCGCTTTCGACGACAAGGGTGATCTGAAGGCGGGGACCATCACGCTGTACGACTTCAAGGATAAGAAGAAGGACGTACTCGACGTCGTCAAGCAGTAGGCAGTCTGGCGGTGCCAGCTATCCGGCGGCGCCGTTTTCGTATCCGTCCGTGAAACGTTCGCAGCCTCATCCGGCGGCGGGCGGACGATCGGCGCTCAACCCTTACCGGTTTTTTAAAAGTACGCGCAGTGCCGCTTCAGATTTCGCTTCACACCGGTTTATCGGCCGGTCATAAAGGCGTTATCGAATCGCACGAGGCTAAGGAGCTTTAAATGGATATTTTCATCCAGCAGATCCTCAACGGTCTGGTGCTTGGCAGCGTCTACGCCATCATCGCGTTGGGTTACACGATGGTGTACGGCATTCTCGGCATCATCAACTTCGCGCACGGCGACGTGCTGATGGTGGGCGCGATGGTTGCGCTCTCGGCCATCGGCGTCATGCAGAATCACGCTCCAGGTTTGCCCGGGCCGATCATGCTCACGATCGCGCTCGTGATCGCCGCGGTCGTCTGCGCGCTCGTCGGCTACACGATCGAAAAAGTCGCGTACCGGCCGCTGCGCAAGGCGCCGCGTCTCGCGCCGCTGATCACCGCGATCGGCGTGTCGATCCTCTTGCAGACCATCGCGATGATGATCTGGGGCCGTAATCCGCTGGCGTTCCCGCAGCTCCTGCCGACCGACCCGATCAACGTGATCGCCGCCGACGAAACCCGTCCGGGCGCCGTGATCTCGATGACCGAAATCGTGATCATCGTCGTCGCGTTCCTCGTGATGGGCGGACTGCTCCTTCTCGTGCACAAGACCAAGCTCGGCCGCGCAATGCGCGCCATTGCCGAGAACCCGGGCGTCGCGTCCCTCATGGGCGTCAACCCGAACTTCGTGATTTCCGCGACCTTCATGATCGGCTCGGCGTTAGCTGCCTTGGCCGGCGTGATGATCGCGTCGGAATACGGCAACGCGCACTTCTACATGGGCTTCATTCCCGGCCTGAAGGCGTTCACGGCGGCGGTGCTGGGCGGTATCGGCAACCTCGGCGGCGCGATGGTCGGCGGCGTGCTCCTCGGCCTCATCGAACAGCTGGGCGCCGGCTACATCGGCAATCTGACGGGCGGCGTCTTCGGTTCCAACTACCAGGACGTGTTCGCCTTCGTCGTGCTGATCATCGTGCTCGTGTTCCGTCCGTCGGGTCTGCTCGGCGAACGTGTCGCGGACCGCGCTTAAAGACCGTGTGAGGAGCTCATAAAAATGACTTCGATTCAACCTATCGAGCCGTCCACGACGCTCATCCCCGAGAAGAACACGACAAAGACGCTCGTCGTCGGCGTCATCACCGCCATCTTGGTCATCGCCGCGCCTATGGTGATCGGTGCAGCAGGCGGCAACTACTGGGTCCGCGTGCTCGACTTCGCGATGCTCTACGTGATGCTCGCGCTGGGTCTCAACGTGGTGGTCGGCTTCGCCGGCCTGCTCGACCTGGGCTACATCGCGTTCTACGCGGTGGGCGCTTACGTCGCGGCATTGCTGTCGTCGCCGCAACTGACGACGCAATTCGAATGGATCGCGCATCTCGCGCCCGGCGGATTGCACGTGCCGTTCCTCATCATCGTGCCGATCGCGATGGCGCTCGCGGCCACCTTCGGCGTGCTGCTCGGCGCACCGACCCTGCGCCTGCGCGGCGACTACCTCGCGATCGTGACCTTGGGCTTCGGGGAAATCGTCCGGATCTTCATGAACAACCTCGATCGTCCGGTGAACATCACGAACGGGCCGAAGGGCATTACGGGCATCGATCCGGTGACGGTGGCGGGCTTCAACCTGTCGCAGACGCACGAGTTGTTCGGCATGAAGTTCCCGTCGGTGTACATGTACTACTACCTGTTCGTGCTGTGCGCGCTCTTCGTGATCTGGGTGTGTACGCGTCTGCAGCATTCGCGCATCGGCCGCGCATGGGCCGCGATCCGCGAAGACGAAATCGCCGCGAAGGCGATGGGCATCAACACCCGTAACGTCAAGCTGCTCGCGTTCGCGATGGGCGCGTCGTTCGGCGGTCTGTCCGGCGCGATGTTCGGCGCGTTCCAGGGCTTCGTATCGCCGGAATCGTTCACGTTCTGGGAGTCGATCGTCGTGCTGGCGTGCGTGGTGCTGGGCGGCATGGGCCATATTCCGGGCGTGATTCTCGGCGCGGTGCTGCTCGCCGTGTTCCCCGAATTCCTGCGCTCCACGATGGGCCCGCTGCAAAACGCCATCTTCGGTCATCAGATCGTCGATACCGAAGTCATCCGTCAGCTCCTGTACGGTCTGGCGATGGTGCTGATCATGCTGTATCGCTCGGAAGGCCTGTGGCCCGCCGCGAAACACGAAGACAAGATCGCGAAGATCGCGAAGCGCGGCGGCAAGAAGCCGGCGCGTGCATAAGGCGGAGATTCAGAACATGAGCGAAAAGCAAACACGACTTTCCGTCAAAGGCGTCAACAAGCGCTTCGGCGGCTTGCAGGCTTTGTCGGACGTGGGCCTTCAGATCGAAGAAGGCACCATCTACGGCCTGATCGGCCCGAACGGCGCTGGCAAGACGACGTTCTTCAACGTGATCACCGGCCTCTATACTCCGGACTCGGGCGAATTCAAGCTCGACGGCCAGGCTTATACGCCGACGGCCGTGTATCAGGTGGCGAAGGCGGGCATCGCGCGCACGTTCCAGAACATTCGCCTGTTCGGCGGCATGACCGCGCTGGAAAACGTGATGGTCGGCCGTCACGTGCGCACGAAGCACGGTCTGATCGGCGCGGTGTTCCAGACGCCCGCCGAGCGCCGTGAAGAGCGCGAGATCAAGGAGCGCGCGCTCGAACTGCTCGAATACGTCGGCGTGCTCCAGTACGCGGATTACACGTCGCGCAATCTGTCGTACGGTCACCAGCGGCGTCTCGAGATCGCACGCGCGCTCGCGACCGATCCGAAGCTGCTCGCGCTCGACGAACCCGCCGCCGGCATGAACGCGACGGAAAAGGTCGAACTCACGCGTCTGCTCGACAAGATCCGCTCGGACGGCAAGACGATTCTGTTGATCGAACACGACGTGAAACTCGTGATGGGATTGTGCAACCGCATGACGGTGCTCGATTACGGCAAGGTGATCGCCGAAGGTCTGCCGCAGGACGTGCAGAAGGACCCGAAGGTGATCGAGGCATATCTGGGTGCGGGGGTGCACTAAATGGCGACCACAAGCGCAATGTTGAAGGTCAAGGGTCTGCAGGTGAACTACGGCGGCATCCAGGCGGTGAAGGGTGTCGATCTGGAAGTCGGGCAGGGCGAACTGGTCACGCTGATCGGCGCGAACGGCGCGGGCAAGACCACGACGATGAAGGCGATCACGGGTCTCAAGCCGTACTCGGGCGGCGATATCGAGTACATGGGCCAGTCGATCAAGGGCGTGCCGACGCACGAACTGCTCAAGCGCGGCCTCGCGATGGTGCCGGAAGGCCGCGGCATCTTCGCGCGCATGTCGATTCTCGAAAACATGCAGATGGGCGCGTATCTGCGCAACGATTCGGACGGCATCCAGAAGGACACCGAGCGCATGTTCGGCTTCTTCCCGCGGCTGAAGGAACGCGCGTCGCAGTATGCGGGCACGTTGTCGGGCGGTGAGCAGCAGATGCTCGCCATGGCGCGTGCGCTGCTCTCGCGGCCGAAGCTGCTGCTGCTCGACGAACCGTCGATGGGCCTCTCGCCGATCATGGTCGAGAAGATCTTCGAAGTGGTGCGCGAGATCTCGGCGGAAGGTCTGACGGTGTTGCTCGTGGAGCAGAACGCGCGTCTCGCGTTGCAGGCGGCGAATCGCGGCTACGTGATGGATTCGGGCACGGTGACGATGTCCGGCGACGCCAAGGTCATGCTCGACGATCCGAAGGTTCGCGCGGCTTATCTGGGCGAGTAAGCGTCTTGCTGTCGATGAAAGGCCGGCTCTTGCAGCCGGCCTTTTTCATAGTCGCTTGCCGAGACTCACGACTTCATCGATGCGATATCCGCGCTTCTCATAGAACCCGCGCAACTCCGTCTTGACCGACAGAATCTGCAGATTCACCTTCGGACAGCCGAGCTTCGTCAACACGGCTTCCGCGTGCCTCATCAACGCGCTGCCATACCCGCGTCCACGAAGCGACGGCGTGACGGCCAGCGAATACACCCAGCCGCGATGACCGTCATAGCCGGCCATCACCGTGCCGATCACCTCGCCATCGAGCGCGCCGACGAAGAACAGCTCCGGCTGCGTCTTCATCTTGTTGGCGATCGACAAAGCGGGATCGCGCTGCGGCCGCGATGTATCCGCGTACTCCGGAAACACGTCACGCCACAGGGCGATTACGGCTGCGCGATCGCCTGCATCGAACGCACGGATGATCACAGCGAATCGAGCACCGAACGCAGCATCGTCATCATCTGATCGATCTCGTCCTTCGTTACGTTGAGCGCCGGCATGAAGCGCAGCAGGTTCGGACGCGCGGCATTGAGCAGCAAGCCGTCGGGCTGCATCAGACGCGCCTTCTCGACGATCTGCGGACCCTTGTCGCTGTCGAGCAGCAGCGCGCGCAAGAGGCCTTCGCCGCGCTCGCCCTTGAAGCCGCGTTCGTCGGAGAGTTTCAGCAGCTCCTGCCTCAGATATGCGCCTTTCTCGCGTACGCCTTCGAGGAAGCCAGGAGCTACGAGTTGCGAGATCACCGAGTAACCGGCCGCCGTCATCAGCGGATTGCCGTTGTAGGTGCCGCCCTGATCGCCTGCATCGAAGCACGCGACATCGGCCTTCGACAGCAGCGCCGCGAGCGGCACGCCGCCGCCGATGCCCTTGCCGAGCGTCATGATGTCAGGCTCGATGCCCGACAGTTCGTACGCGAACAACGTCCCCGCGCGGCCGCAGCCGCTCTGTACTTCATCGACGATCAGGAGGATGTTGTGCTTCTTCGTCAGCTCGCGCAGCTGCTGCATGAACTCGCGCGTCGCGGGAATCACGCCGCCTTCGCCCTGGATGGGCTCGAGCATCACGCCGACGGTCTTCTCGTTGATGAGCTTCTCGACCGAAGCGATGTCGTTCAGATCGGCCTTCGGGAAGCCCGGCACCTGCGGCGCGTAAATCGTGTCCCAACCGGCCTTGCCGCTCGCGGACATCGTCGCGATCGTGCGGCCGTGGAAGCTGTGATCGAACGTGATGATCTCGAACGCGCCGTTCTTGAACTTCCTGCCCCACTTGCGTGCGAGCTTGATTGCGCCTTCGTTCGCTTCGGCGCCGCTGTTGGCGAAGAACACCTTGTCGAAGCAGCTGTTCGCGGTGAGCAGACCTGCGAGTTGCGCCATCGGCGCGTTGTAGAACGCCGGCGAGGGATTGATCAGCGTGCGGGCCTGCTTTTCCATCGCCTCGATCATGCCTTCGTTGCAGTGACCGAGCGAGTTGACGGCCCATCCCTGGATGAAGTCGAGATAGCGCTTGCCCGTGTTGTCGTAGAGCCATGAACCTTTGCCGCGCGTGAACACGATCTCGGGGCGGTTCGTGATGTACATCAGCGAATCAACGGGGTACTCATTGAAATTCATGACAGCGGGCTCCACGAAGGCGAGTGCGAGAAAAGGAGGAAAACGATGCCGAAAAAACAAAAGCCACGGAGTTCCGTGGCTTCATTTCGTACGCTTCGAACAAACCGAACCGTGAGCGCAAATGCTTGACGAGCCAGCGGCATCCCTATGGAAGCGGCGAGCGGCGACGTCGAAGTGCGTTCAGGATTTTGATCATTCGCGAAGGATACGTTAAGCGGTTGCTGCCTGTAAACCGTGCACGCGGATTTTTTGTCCGCGTGCGGGCTTCATGCGGCTTCAGACCGGATGCGCGAGATCCGCCGCGCTCGTGAACGAATCCGCGTAGAACTCGTCCTCCGGCAGGCGATGATGCTGCGTGAAATCGCGCTGCGCGGATTCCACCATCACCGGCGCGCCGCATGCATACACCTGATAGCTGCTCAAGTCTGGCAGGTCTTCGATGACAGCGCGATGAACGAAGCCCGTGCGGCCCGTCCAGTTGTCGTTTGCGTCGGGCTCGGAGAGCACGGGCACGAACTTGAAGTTCGGGATCTCCTTCGCCCATTGCGCGGCGAGATCCATCATGTAGAGGTCCTTCTTGCGGCGGCCGCCCCAGTAGAGCGTCATCGGGCGATTCAGGTTCTTGAATACCGCATGCTCGATGATCGCCTTGATCGGCGCGAAACCTGTGCCCGACGCGAGCAGCACGATCGGCTTCTCGGATTCGTCGCGCAAAAAGAACGTGCCGAGCGGGCCTTCGAAGCGCAGGATGTCGCGCTCCTTCATCGCGCCGAATACGTGATCCGTGAACGTGCCGCCCGGCATGTGGCGGATGTGCAGCTCGAGCGGGCCTTCGTGATGCGGCGGGCTCGCCATCGAGTAGCTGCGGCGCTTGCCGTCCTTCAGGATGAACTCGATGTACTGGCCCGCGTAATACTGCAGGCGCTCGTTGGCGGGCAATTGCAGCTTCAGTTCGATGACGTCGTCGGCCTTGCGTTCGAGTGCATTCACACGGCACGGCAGCTTCTTCACCTGAACGTCGCCGACGCCCGCGACTTCGCGCACGTCGATTTCGAGGTCGGTCTGCGCGGTCGCGCAGCAGAAGAGGGCCATGCCGCGCGTCTTTTCGTCGTTCGACAAGGCCGATGACGAATGCGGCGCCTGCTCGACTTCACCGCTCACGACGGCGCCCTTGCAGGAGCCGCACGCGCCGTTCTTGCAGCCGTAAGGCAGGCCGATGCCCTGGCGCAGCGCGGCGGTCAGCACCGGCTCGTCGGGTTCTACTTGAAACTGCCGGCCGCTTTGCCGGAGCGTTACGTTGAAAGCCATAGATCGATTTCTGCGATGTGTGGAGTTGTCTCGTTCGTCTTTTCGACGCCGCACGCCGGTTTCGGGCGACGGATAGAATGCCCGGATGATCGCCACTCGAAACCTTCGCCGCGCGCGTGTCCTGATCGTCGGGTGCGGCGATGTCGGCATGCGCGCGTTGCCGCTTCTGCAGGCGCGCTCCGGCGCGCCCCGCGTCATCGCGCTCACGCATCATCCCGAGCGCGCCGGCGAACTGCGCGCGGCCGGCGCGACGCCGATTTCCGGTGATCTCGATGTGCGCCGCAGCCTCGGGAGGCTCGCGGGGCTCGCGCGCAACGTGCTGCATCTCGCGCCGCCGCAGCGTGACGGCGATTCGGACCGCCGCACGCGCGCGCTGATTGCCGCGTTGCGCAGCCCGCGCCGGTCTGTGGCGCGCGGCGCAAAGACTCACTGGCTGCATCCGGATCGCGCCGGAAAAACGTCTTTCATTGTACCCGACGGCCTTCGCGCAGCTACCCGGCGACGGACCGGAGCGCGCACGCGCTTCGCATACGCGAGCACGACCGGCGTCTATGGCGACTGCGCCGGCGCGTGGATCGACGAAACGCGGCCCGCGCGGCCGGGGAACGAGCGAGCGCGGCGGCGCGTGTCGGCGGAGCGGCAGTTGCGCGCGGCGGGCGTGGAAAGCGGGTGGCGTGTGTCGATCGTGCGGATCCCGGGCATTTACGCGGCCAATCGCTTGCCGGTTGCGCGCATCGAAAAGGGCATGCCCGCGCTCGTCGAATCCGATGACGTCTACACGAATCACATCCATGCCGACGATCTCGCGGCGATCCTGTTACGCGCGCTCGCGCGCGGCCGGCCGCAGCGCGTCATCAACGCCTCGGATGACACCGATCTTCGAATGGCGGATTACTTCGACCGCGTGGCCGACGCGTACGGCCTGTCCCGCGTGCCGCGTATTTCGCGCGAGGAAGCGGAAACGCGCCTGGAACCGATGACGCTCTCGTTCATGCGCGAGTCGCGGCGGCTCTCCAACGCGCGACTGAAGCGCGAACTGGGTTATGTGCTACGCCATCCGACCGTCGATGATTTCCTGAATGCAGCCGTGCGGCGCTAGATCAATGCGGGAATCGTTTCGAGCAGGACGAAGCACATCAGCGCGCCGATCAATGCGCCGATGAGATTCGGCGAATACTTGTGGCGCACATGCATGACGATGCCCAGCACCCCGATGAGGACAGCGCTCAGCGCGACGAACGCAATCAGCGCGGCGGTCGAGTGGGAGACCATGATGCCCTCCTGCTTTTCTGATAGTCGTTTTGGTATCCGTTAGACCAGTATATGAGTGCGGAGAGCGGAAGGCATGCTGCGCTGCAGCGCCCGCCACTGAGGGCTTTTACCGATTTGCATGCTCAATTCGACCATCTGGCCGTGGCCGTGGCCCGCGCAGGTTTTGAGCTCGGCTGAGTCGTCGTGCGCGCGCAACGCGCCGGCGAATCGAACGATGAAGCGAAGCTACGGCGTCATATCCGGCTGGCGACGCAGCGCGGCGAGATCGGCGTCATCGAGCCAGCGCCATTCGCCTTCGGCAAGCGTGTCAGGCAAAACATAACCGCCGACTTGCTCGCGATGCAGCTTCTCCACGCGGTTCCCGGCTGCCGCAACCATGCGCTTCACCTGATGATATTTGCCCTCGAGCACGGTGAGTTCGAGCAGCCTCTCGTCGCGTTGTCGGGCCGCGAGCGCGGCGCTCGGTTTCGGCTCGCCGTGCAGCAGCACGCCTTCGCAGAGCCTCGCGAGCTGTGCATCGTCGAGCGGATGACGCACGGTCGCGAGATAGACCTTCGGCACCTTTCGTTTGGGCGAGGTGAACGCGTGAACGAACGCGCCGTCATCGGAGAGAAGGAGCAGGCCCGTGGTGTCCTGATCTAGCCGGCCGACCGGCTGCACGCCGCGTGCGACGAATTGCGGCGGCAGCAGATGAAACACGCTCAGATGATGCTGCGGATCGCGCGAGCATTCGTAGCCCGCCGGCTTGTTCAGCGCGATGTATGCCTTCTCGCGATATGGCCAGAGATGATCGTCGACTTCGAATTCGAGACCGGCCGTGACGGGAAGATCGGCGTGCGGATCGTCGCGCACGATACCCGCGATGCGCACGCGGCCTTCGGCGACGATGCCGCGGCACTGGCGGCGCGACCCGAAGCCTTGGGAGAAAAGGAGGGTTTCGAGGTCCATCGGATGAGCGGAGTTGAAGCGCGCATTCTAGCAAGCCGCGCGTTCGGTCCCGCGCTTGCCCGGGCGCGTTTCGTATCGGCGACAAAAAAGAGCGCCGCCCGAACCACGGGCGGCGCCGAGCGTGGCGATGCGCATTCGGACGAAGGGGCGTCCGGGGCCGGCATCATCGCCCAGGCAAACGCGGTGCGCGCTTCATTGCATGTCGATGCGCCCGTACACGCCGTCGGCTTCGTCGTTCGGGCCGGCGGCGAAAAAGAGCGTGTTCGAGGGCTGCGCGTTCAGATTGTTGCCGAACGCGATGCCCCACAAGCCGTGCTCCACGAGCGGCGTGCCGTCCGTGTTCATGAACTGGCCGACGAACGCGCCGCTCACCGGATCGAACGCGTTGATCGTGCCGTCGCCGAAATTGCCGACGAGGATGTCGTTGCTGAAGGTGCCGAAGTTGCCCGGGGCCTGCGCGACGCCCCACGGCGCATTCAGCGGCCCGTTCGCCGCGAAGCGTTGCATCAGATTGCCGTCGATGTCGAACACGTCGACGAAGCCCAGGCCCGCGCCCTGCACGTCGTCCTCGGCGTCGCTGTCCTGCTTCGCGTAGGTGACGAAGATCGTCGAGCCGATCGCCTGGATGCCGAAGGGCGCGAAGCCTGCCGGAATCTGCGTGTCCGCGAAGTTGCCGGGCACGACGATCTTCGTGAACGTGCCGTCGAAAACGTCGATCTTGTTGTTATGGAAGTCCGTGGCATAGAGGCGATGCCCGCCGGCCGCCGTGGTGGCGATCGCAAGTCCCTTGTAGATCGCGCCCGACGCGCTCGAATCGACGGCGGTGAAGGCGTGCGTCATGTCGACCGCGGGCGCCCACGCGGTGATCGAGCCGCCTTCGCCCGCGAAAATGAATGCGGCGACGCCCGACTTGCCGTTGCGCGCGAGCGTGAGGTCCGGTCCTTTGTTGAAGACGATTCCGGTCGGATTGGCCGGACCCGCCGCGGTCGCGGGAATGGAGACGACCAGCGATTGCACGACGCCGTTGCCGTCATACAGCGTGGCCGTCTGCGTGCCGTTGTTGGCGACCCACACGAAGCCGTTCGGATTGAACGCGACGCCCCAGCCGTTTTTCAGGTTCGGGTCCGTGTGCGGCGCGGACACGGCGCCATCGGATACGACGATCGACATCTTGAAGCGCGTCGCCGCCGGCATGTTGTCGTTCGAGCCGCCGCCGCACGAGGCGAGGCCCGTCAAGGTCATGACCGCGGCGGCGCAGACGACGAAGCGGCTCCACAATCCGGTTTGCATGATGGTGACTCCTTCGGCAGCGGTCCGCCGTCAGTATGTTCGTCACCTCTAAACGGATGTGCCTCGCGGCTTATTCCGTTCGCAATCCGTGTGGTTGTGTCGATGTGCGTCAGTGCGCGTCATTGCGTCCCTTCGATACCACGGGCACGCCGAGGCCGAAGGGCGTGTAGCGCGAATCGTCGTCATCGGCCGACATCGCGGGATGCCGATTGCCCGCGCTCCAGCGGCCGTCGAAGGTCATCGTCGGGACGATCGGCTTCGGTATGCCGCTGGCTTGCCGGAAGTATTCGGTATTGGTCTCGTTTTGCACGGCGAGCGCACGACGCAGGGTCGCCTGCGTCTGTCCGTTGCGCGGGTCGAGTGCCACCGCGCGGCGCGCATTGCGCAACGCGCACGCCGGGTCCATGTTCGCGGCGCACGTGCGGGCGCTCGCCATTGCGCTGTCGCGTGCGCGTTCCTGACGCGACAATTCGGCCGCGATCTGCTGTATTTCCGGACTGCGCGGCTCACTTGCATAGAGGCCGCGCATGTGACGGCGCGCGGCGGTGAGATCGCGGGCGGCGAGCGCTTGCTGGAGCGCCGCAATGCTTCGCGCGACGGCCGCGGGCAGCGGCTCCGCAGCGGGCTGAGCCGGGCGTGCAGCGGGTTTTTCGGCAGATGCGATCGCCGGGATACTTCGAGGCGGCTCGGCCGTGCGCGCGACCGGTGTGGCTTGCGCGGGCGCTTGCGCCGACGGTTTTGCCGGGATGGGAATAGCTGCGCTCAGCGTCGTGCTGGCATGCGGTTCCGGTTTCTGTGTCGATGCGACGACCGGCGCCGATGGTTTGATCGGCGGCGCAGCGGCAGCGACCGACGCGCCCGCCGCAGCGGCTGAGCTGGTCGTCGCGTTCGTGGTGGCGGGCTTCGCCGACGCTACGGCAGTCGTTGGAGCGATGCCGGGCGACGGTGGGCTCGCCGTGGCGTGAGCCGTGGGTGCGGCGGGCGCGGCGGGCACCGGCGGCTTCGCAGGCGCGGCGGCGGCAACCGTACTGACCGATGCCGGCATGCTCGCGACGGCCACACGAGGTTCTACGCGAGGTGCGACCGACGTGGTTTCCGTGGTCGCATGCGCCGCCGCGGGAGCGCCTGGCGAGACGGACACGTGCTCTTCGCGCGCGTGATTTGCCGATGACGCGGGCGTGACGGCCTGCGCGTTCGTCGAGTCCGCTTTGGAGCGCATCAGCGATGCCTGTCGCGCAGTGTTGGCGCCAGGCGCGGCGGATGCGCGGTCGTGAACCGAGCCAGCCACGCTGATGCCGGGGTCGTCGCTCGGCGGTGGTGCGTTGTCGTCCAGACGTGCATAAAAGTACGCGCCGACCGCGATGCTCGCGACCACTCCGCCGACCAGCACGGCGATGGCCGTGTGTGCGGACTTGCGCCGCTGCTCCTGCAAATCGCCGGGTTCGATGAAGTTCGGATACGACGTCAACATCCTGCGGCGCACGAGGCGCTGCAGCCAGTGGCTGTCATCCCAATCGACGATGTCGAGTTGCGCGGGCACCGGCACGCTCGCGCGGGTTTCCGTACGGCTCGTGAAAATCGCGCCCTGACGATCGGCGCCGCAGGATGGGCAGGTCTCTTCTTCGGCTGGCGAAACGGTGTTGCAGCGCTGGCAGATGACGGAGTCGAGCGACAGCGAGTATTCAGGTCGATTCATGTCGCACCCTTCTTCGAGTTATGGCTCGACGCATCGCGCGAGCGGGTTACGACATCGAGATAGTCCTAAGCAACCCGAAATGCGGGCGCTGCGCGAGCGAGCATCCCGTGATGTTCCCCGCGGCGGGATTCCGAATGCCGATGGAAGGTATTTTTACGGCGCGCGGTGAGGTGCGTCTACGCGATTGCGCACATTCGCGAATCGTGACGTTGGAGAGAAACGGTTTCGACGTCCGAACACGAGATAGCCATCCGGACGACTTCCCGCAAATGTTTGCGCGGGCGAAATTGTGTGTCATCAGCTACGAAAAGGATGATGACAATGCGATCGAACGGCTTCGACGCGACGGCGCGGCAGTTGATCGTCGGACTGCCGCTGTTCATGGGCGAGATCGTTTGCGCTGGCCGTGCTGCGGGGGAGATGCGCGGCGAGTTCTGGATGTCCACGCAACGAATCCGTCAGGCGATATTTATCGCGTATCTGGGAATTTTCGCCTCTCTGATTGGCGTGCTTCCATGGATACACTTGCTCGTGGCTTCGTTTAGTGAAGAGGTCAGAGAGATCTTGCCGTTTCATCCGCTGTGGGATTCTTTGGTCTACTACCTATTTTCAGTTGCGTTGAATGAAAGCAAGGCTAGGGTGGCGAGATGGTGAACTTCGTTTTGGGATTTTTCCGGGAATATTGGCCGGTCGTGGTTGCGTGCGCGTTCGCGAGATTTGGCGTACCGGTCGTGGTCGACTGGCTGTTTCGCAATTTCGTCAAGGAGGCGGAAGGGCGCTCGGGCGTCGAGTAACAACGAGGCCGACGCGGATACGTCATTGCGGCGTGATCTTGAAGTACGTATAGGAACAGGAACACGTCCGCCCCAAACGCAAAAAAGCCGCTCACTTCGGAGCGGCTTTTGCATGAATTCTGGTGCCCAGGGCCGGAATCGAACCGGCACGCCTTGCGGCGGGGGATTTTGAGTCCCCTGCGTCTACCAATTTCACCACCTGGGCCTTGATCGACTCGTAGCAACACGTCGCCAGCAACGAGCCAATCGAGTCGGCCATTATGACCGAAAACGTCGCCGCCGGCAAGCAGCATCGGCGGCGTGTTCCCAAGCTGGGAAATTACTGAGCGAGATACGTGAACGCACCGTTCGTGATCACGCCCATCACGCTCGCGCGCTGATCCAGACCGACGTGATCCGTCGCGCTCGTATTCACGACGCCGTTCGGCACGACGAGCTCATGCGCGTGCTCCAGTTCCGAGCGCAGCGCGACGCGAAACTCCTTCGTGCCCGGCTTGGCCGTGTGAAGCGCGCGCGCCACCGCATCCTGCAGACGCGGATAGACGCCGGCCGCATCGCCCGCGAATTGCGTGACTGTGCCCTTGCCGTATTTTTCCTCGTAGGCGTTCACGAACGCGAGCGCGGCCTTTTTCGACGGATGATCCGCCGGCAGCGTCCGGGCGACGACGACCGGCTGCGTCGGAAACAGCGTGCCTTCGACATCCTTGCCGCCGAGCTTGATGAACTCGGGCGTCGCTATGCCATGCGTCTGATAGATCGCGCCCTTGTAGCCGCGCTCGACGAGCGTGCGCTGAGGCAGCACCGTGGGCGTGCCCGCGCCCGCGATCAGCACCGCGTCCGGCTTCGCGGACATGAGCTTCAGAATCTGGCCGGTGACGCTCGCATCGGTCCGGTTGAAGCGCTCGCTCGCGACAATCTTGATATGCCGGAGATCGGCGAACTTGGTGAACTCGTTGAGCCAGCTATCGCCGTAGCTGTCCGCGAAACCGATGAAACCGACCGTCTTCACGCCGTGATTGGCCATGTATCGCGTCATCACGTCGGCCATCGCGCGGTCGGTCTGCGCCATCTTGAATGCCCACACCTTCTTGCCTTCCTGCGGTTCCACGACCGAAGCCGAGCCGATCAGCGTAATCATCGGCGTTTCCGATTCGGCGACGGGATCGAGCGCGGCAAGGGCGGCAGGCGTGATGTTCGGCCCGACGATCACGTCGACATGATCCTCGCTGATGAGCTTGCGGATGTTGCGCACGGCCGCGCCCGGGTCCGAGCCGTCGTCCAGAATGATGTACTCCGCGTTCTGCCCGGCGATGGTTTTCGGCCACATCAGCATCGCATTCTTGCTCGTGATGCCGATCGCGGCGGCGGGGCCGGTGCTCGACAGGTCGATGCCGACTTTCAGTTGGGCGTGCGCGGCCGCCGCGATTACGGACAAGACGACGCCGGCGGCAAGCCGGCGCGTGAACTTCGACAGCATCATCGGAAAGGTCTCCAAGGGAGGGAATTTTTTGAGGCAGCGTGCGCCGCCATTTTATTCAGAGCTCGTAACTCTCGTGCTCGCCGGAAAGCGCCTGCTCGATCAACTTGCGGTTCAGCGACGGCGACAGCAATTCGACGAGCGTATACACATAGCTGCGCAGATACGCGCCCTGTTTCAGCGCGAGACGCGTGACGTTCGTGCCGAACAGATGGCCGACGGGCATCGCGCGCAGATGTTTGTCGCGCTCCGGATTGAACGCGATATCGGCCAGGATCCCGACGCCGAGCCCCAGCTCGACGTAAGTCTTGATCACGTCGGCGTCGATGGCCTCGAGCACGACATCCGGCGTCAGGTTGCGTCGCGCGAACGCCTGATTGATCTTCGTGCGCCCGGCGAACGACGCTTCGTAGGTGATGATCGGATATTGCGCGAGGTCGTCGAGCGTGAGCGTCTTGCGCTCGAGCAGCGGATGGTCCGGCAGCATCACGGCGAGGTGTTGCCACTGGAAGCATGGCAGCGAAATCAGTTCTTTATAGTTGGCGATTGCCTCGGTCGCGATGGCGATATCCGCCTGATCGTGGATGACCATCTCCGCGACCTGCGTGGGGCTGCCTTGCAAAATCGAAAGGTGGACCTTGGGAAAGCGCTTCTTGAACTCCGCAATTGCCGATGGCAGCGAGTAGCGCGCCTGCGTATGCGTGGCGGCGATGACGAGATTGCCCTGGTCCTGCGCCGCGTAATCCTTGCCGACGCGCTTCAGGCTCTCGACTTCCTGCAATATTTTCTCGACCGACGCGAGGATGATGCGGCCCGGCTCCGTCAGCGAGCGCACGCGCTTGCCGTGGCGCGTGAAGATTTCGACGCCCAGTTCGTCCTCCAGCTCGATGATCGCCTTCGAGACGCCCGGCTGGGATGTATACAGTGCCTTCGCGGCTTCCGTCAGATTGAAATTCTGCCGGACGGCCTCGCGCACGAAGCGGAACTGATGCAGATTCATTTATAACTCAACCGCATATCAAAGTAATTTTTCAGTCGTTTGCAATATATAGCAGGTTCTTTACTATCAGTCCAATTTTTCCAATATCCATATCTCTATCTGTCATAAGCAAATGAGCGTTTAGTCTGAACGACGCTCGCGACGGCGACTCAATGGGTATTCGATGGACGAGACGCGCTGCGTAACCTAGGACGCGGCGCCTTTACAAGAACTTGGGGCCCCCGAATGTACCAATACGATCAGATCGACCAACGCATCGTCGACGAACGTGTCGCGCAGTACGCTGACCAGGTCCGCCGCCGACTGTCGGGCGAATTGACCGAAGAGGAATTCCGTCCGCTGCGCCTGCAAAACGGCCTCTACATGCAGCGTCACGCGTACATGCACCGCATCGCGATTCCGTACGGCAACCTGCGCAGCGACCAGCTCCGCATGCTCGCCACCATCGCGCGCGAGCACGACCGCGGCTACGGCCACTTCTCGACGCGCACGAACATCCAGTTCAACTGGGTCGAGCTCGAAGAGACGCCGGAAATCCTGCGCAAGCTCGCCTCGGTGCAGATGCACGCGATCCAGACCTCGGGCAATTGCATTCGCAACATCACGGCCGACCAGTTCGCCGGCGTCGCGCCCGACGAGCAGGTCGATCCGCGTCCGTGGTCGGAAATCCTGCGTCAGTGGTCCACGTTCCATCCGGAATTCGCGTGGTTGCCGCGCAAGTTCAAGATCGCCGTGAACGGTTCGGCGGAAGATCGCGCGGCCGTGCAGGTCCACGACCTCGGCGTGTATCTGAAGAAGAACGCGCAGGGCGAAGTCGTCATGGACATCCTCGCGGGCGGCGGTCTCGGCCGCACGCCGATCGTCGGCGCGATCATCAAGCGCGATCTGCCGTGGCAACACCTGATCACGTATTGCGAAGCCGTGCTGCGCGTGTACAACCGCTACGGCCGCCGCGACAACATGTACAAGGCGCGCATCAAGATTCTCGTGAAGGCGCTGTCGCCGGAGAAGTTCTCGAAGCAGGTCGAGGAAGAGTGGCAGCATCTGAAGGACGGCCCCTCGACGCTCACGCAGGAAGAAGTCGATCGCGTGTCGACGTTCTTCGCGCCGCCTGCCTACGAAAAGTTGGCGGACACGGACGCTTCGTTCGAAAAGCATCTGATCGACGACAAGCCGTTCGCGCGCTGGGTCGAGCGTAACGTGCGTCCGCACAAGGTACCGGGCTATGCGGCGGTGACGCTGTCGCTGAAGCAGCGTCACATCGCGCCGGGCGACGCCACCGACAAGCAGATGGACGACGTCGCCACGCTCGCCGACGAATTCTCGTTCGGTGAAATCCGCGTGTCGCACGAGCAGAACCTGATTCTCGCGAACGTGAAGAAGCGCGACCTGTACACCGTGTGGGAACGCGCGAAGGCGCTCGGTTTCGCGACCGCGAACATCGGCCTTCTGACCGACATCATCGCGTGCCCGGGCGGCGACTTTTGCTCGCTCGCGAACGCGAAGTCGATCCCGATTGCGCTCGCGATTCAAGACCGTTTCAACGATCTCGACTACGTGCACGATCTCGGCGACCTGTCGCTGAACATTTCAGGCTGCATCAACGCGTGCGGTCATCACCACGTCGGCAACATCGGCATTCTGGGCGTCGATAAGGACGGCTCGGAGTGGTATCAGGTGACGCTCGGCGGCGAGCAAAGCTCGGGCGCGACCGGCGCGCATCTCGGCAAGGTGATCGGCCCGTCGTTCTCGGCCGAAGAGATGCCCGATGTGATCTCGCAAGTGATCGACACGTTCGTCGACAACCGCATCGAAGGCGAGCGCTTCATCGAGACGTTCGGCCGCATCGGCATGGCGCCGTTCAAGGAGCGCGTGTACGCATCGCGCCAGGCTCACGCTTAAGGATTTCAAATGACGTTGATCATCAAGAACCGCGCCGTCGTCGAAGACCATTTCACCGTCGTGCGTGCCGCCGAAGACGGCGCGTTGCCCGCTGTCGATGCGCTGCCCGCCGGCAAGGTCATCGTGCCGTTCGCGCTGTGGAAGGAGCACAAGTCGGCAATCGTCGCATCGCGCCCGAAGGAAGACATCGGCGTCTGGCTCGCGCCGGATGATGAACCCGCCGATCTCGCGCCGGACTTCGGCCAGCTTTCCGTGATCGCGGTCGACTTCCCGGTGTTCCGCGATGGCCGCGGCTTCTCCATCGGCCGTCTGCTGCGCGAGCGTTATCAGTGGACGGGCGAGCTGCGCGCGATCGGCGACGTGTTGCGCGACCAGGTGCTGTTCCATTCGCGTTGCGGCTTCGACGCATTCGCGGTGCGCGCGGACAAGGACATCAACGACGCGCTGAACGCGTTCAACGAGTTTACCGAGCTGTACCAGGGCGCGACCGACAATCTCGAACCGCTGTTCCGCCGTCGCGCGGCACTCGTGGCAGCGCTTGGAGCCTGATGCATGACGCCAGAATTGCAAGCCAAGGTTGAACGCCTCGATGCGCTGCTCGATTCCATCGCAGCACGCCACGAACGCGTCAAGCTAGCCAGCAGCCTCGCCGCCGAAGACATGGTGCTCACGCACGCCATTCTGTCGCGCGGTGTGAAGATTGGCATCTTCTCGCTGAACACGGGCCGCCTGCATGCGGAAACGCTCGGCATGCTCGACACCGTGAAGGCACGCTACGGCTACGACATCGAGCAGTTCCATCCGCAGCAGGACGCGGTCGACACCTACGTGCGCGATCATGGCCTGAACGCGTTTTACGAAAGCATTGATCTGCGCAAGGGCTGCTGCCATATCCGCAAGGTCGAGCCGCTCAATCGCGCGCTGTCGGATGTGTCCGCGTGGGTGACGGGCCAGCGTCGCGAGCAGTCGGTGACGCGCGCCGAGCTGCACGAGGAAGAGCACGACGCGCCGCGCGGCATCGCGAAGTTCAATCCGCTCGCGGACTGGACCGAAACGGATGTGTGGGATTACCTGAAGGCCTTCGATGTCCCGGTGAATCCGCTGCATGCGCGCGGTTATCCGAGCATCGGCTGCGAGCCCTGCACGCGCGCGGTGCGCCCCGGCGAAGACAGCCGGGCGGGCCGCTGGTGGTGGGAATCGCGCGATACGAAGGAATGCGGCCTGCACATCACGAACATCAAGGTCGTCGAAGAAGCTCCGAGCTCGACGATTTAAGGCGCGCAAGACGCCGCATCACCCCCTGTCATTGAACGCATCGTCGCCGTGGAAACTGCATGACGCTGCATAAAAAAGGATCGACGAACATGAGCACGACGCTCGACTCAACCGTCACCGCACCGATCGCCAACAAGGCGACCCGCATGGATCACCTGGACTGGCTCGAAGCCGAGTCGATCCACATCATTCGCGAACTTGTCGCGGAATGCAGCAAGCCCGCGCTCCTGTTTTCGGGCGGCAAGGATTCGGTCGTCGTGCTGCATCTCGCGCTCAAGGCGTTCGGTCTCGGCGCGGGCCGCAAGACTCAGTTGCCGTTCCCGCTGGTTCATATCGACACGGGTCACAACTTCCAGGAAGTGATCGACTTCCGCGATCGCCGCGCGGCGGAAATCGGCGCGGAACTGGTTGTCGGCCATGTCGAGGATTCGATCAAAAAGGGCACCGTGCGCCTGCGCCGCGAGACGGATTCGCGCAACGCCGCGCAAGCGGTGACGCTGCTCGAAACCATCGAGGAATACGGCTACACGGCGATGATCGGCGGTGCGCGCCGCGACGAAGAGAAGGCGCGTGCGAAGGAGCGCATCTTCTCGTTCCGCGACGAATTCGGCCAGTGGGACCCGAAGGCCCAGCGCCCGGAACTGTGGAGCATCTATAACGCGCGGCTGCATGCGGGCGAGCATCTGCGCGTGTTCCCGATCTCGAACTGGACCGAACTCGACGTGTGGCAATACATCGCCCGCGAGAAGCTCGAACTGCCGTCGATCTACTACGCGCATGAGCGCGAGATCGTGCGCCGCAACGGCCTGCTCGTGCCGGTGACGCCGTTGACGCCGGTGCGTGAGGGCGAGGCCGCCGAGATCGCGCAGGTGCGCTTCCGTACGGTCGGCGACATCAGTTGCACGTGCCCGGTCGCGAGCGATGCCGACGATGTCGAGAAGATCATCGCCGAAACCGCCGTGACGGAAATCACGGAGCGCGGCGCGACGCGCATGGACGACCAGGCATCCGAAGCCGCGATGGAACAGCGCAAGAAGCAAGGTTATTTCTAAGCCACACGCCCCGAGGAACGAAAGAATCATGAGCATCTATCAAGCTGAAGACCTGGGCGTGTTGCGCTTCATCACGGCGGGCAGCGTCGACGACGGCAAGAGCACGCTGATCGGCCGTCTGCTGTACGACAGCAAGGCTGTGCTGTCGGACCAGTTGTCCGCGATTTCGCGCGCGAAGAACAAGCGCACGGTGGGCGATGAAATCGATCTGTCTCTGTTGACGGACGGGCTGGAAGCCGAGCGCGAGCAGGGCATCACCATCGACGTCGCGTACCGCTATTTCGCGACCGCCAAGCGCAAATTCATCATTGCCGATACGCCGGGCCACGAGCAGTACACGCGCAACATGGTGACGGGCGCATCGACGGCGCATGCCGCGATCATTCTCGTCGACGCCACGCGCGTCACCTTCGAGAACGGCGTCGCGCAACTGTTGCCGCAGACGAAGCGCCATAGCGCGATCGTCAAGCTGCTCGGCCTGCAGCACGCGATCGTCGCGATCAACAAGATGGATCTGGTCGATTACAGCGAAGCGCGTTTCAACGAGATCCGCGATGCGTATGTCACGCTCGCGCATCAACTCGGTCTGTCGAATGTGCGCTTCGTGCCCGTGTCGGCGCTCAAGGGCGACAACATCGTGACGGCGAGCGAGCGCATGCCGTGGTATGCGGGCGAACCGCTGCTCGATCTGCTCGAGTCGCTGCCGGTCGCGCAGCCGAACGATCAGGCGCTGCGCTTCCCGGTGCAGTGGGTCGCGCGTCAGGACGGCTCGCAGGCCGACGATTTCCGCGGCTACATGGGCCGTGTCGAGGCGGGCGAAGTGCGCGTCGGCGATGCGATTCTCGTGCTGCCGGCCAATCGTGAAGCGACCGTCGCCGAGATCATCGCGCCGGTGCCGGGCGGCGTGGCGCCCGTCGATCGCGCGTTTGCGGGCCAGACGGTGACCATTCGCCTGACGGAGGACGTCGACGTGTCGCGCGGCGACACCTTCGTTCCCAATGTGGCCAACGCGGCGCACAGGGTCGAACCGGCGAAGAAGCTCGAAGCGGACATCTGCTGGTTCGACGAAGAGCCGCTCTCGCCGCAGCGCAAGTACCTGCTGAAGCAGACGACCAACACGGTGTTCGCGCGCGTCGGCGCGGTGAAGCAGGTGCTGGATGTGCATACGCTGTCGCATTCGGTCGATCGCACTACGCTTGCGATGAACGATATCGGCCGCGTGGCGCTCACGCTGCAAAAGCCGATCGTCGCGGACGAGTACGATACGCATCAGGGAACCGGCGCGTTCGTGTTGATCGACGAAGCGACGCATCACACGGTCGCGGCCGGTATGATTCGTGCAATCTCTGCATGAGCCATCTGAGCACACGAGTTGATCGATGAAAGCTATGGGTAAGGTCTATCTGATCGGAGCGGGACCGGGCGCGGCGGATCTCATCACCGTGCGCGGCATGCGTTTGCTGGAGCAGGCGGATGTCGTCTTGCACGACGCGCTCGTGGAACCGGCGATGCTGGATTACGCGCCGAACGCGAAGAAGATTGCCGTCGGCAAGCGCTGTGGACAGCGCTCGACGGCCCAGCACTTCATCAACAAGCAAATCGTCGATGCGGCGCTGGAGCACGGCATCGTCGTGCGTCTGAAGGGCGGCGATCCGATGCTCTTCGGTCGCGCCGACGAGGAAATGCGCGCGCTCGAAGCGGCCGGCATCGAGTTCGAAGTGGTGCCGGGCATTACGGCGGCGCTCGCGAGCGCCGCGACGCTCAAGCGTTCGCTGACCTTGCGCGGCGTGGGGGGGCGCGCCGCGCGGGGCGCCGCATTCCCCCGCCCCCCCCCCCCCCCGATTCACCCCCCGCGCCACCCCGCGATTCGGCGGGTGGT
>NZ_JALQDT010000008.1:0-185703 GCF_023631085.1 Caballeronia sp. INML1
CCCCCCCCCCCCCCCCCCCCCCCCCCCCCCCCCCCCCCCCCCCCCCCGCCCCGCCCCCCGCCGCCCCCCCCCCCCCCCCCCCCCCCCCCCCCCCCCCCCCCCCCCCCCGACGCTCAAGCGTTCGCTGACCTTGCGCGGCGTGGCGCGCAGCGTCGCGATGGCGACTCATTCGCGCGCCCCCGACAGCGATGAGATCCGCGAGCAGGCAAAGGCGGATTCGCTCGTGTTCTATATGGGCCGCGACAGCGCGCCGGATATCGCGCAGCAGTTGATCGACGCGGGCCGCCCGGGCTCGACGCCGGTGGCGATCGTCGAGGCATGCAGCACGCCGCGTGAGCGCACGCTGACAATGACGCTGGCGCGCATGGCGCTGGGCGAGGCGCAGGAATGGCTGGATCCGTCGCAGCCGAGTTTGCTGATGATCGGCGAGGCGTTTCGCGAGCGTGCATCGGCGAAGCCGAAGGTGCATTTGAAGGGGATGCAGGCGGCGGCTTGATGTCGGTTCGATCGGCCCATAAGCGAAGAGCGCACCGGAGACGGTGCGCTTTTTTTTGAACCGCGATAGCCGAACGGCCAACGATGAACTACCGGGCAACCTGCCGCAAACAATACTGCGCCACTGCATCCAGCACCGCGTCGTCCTCCCCGACGGCCGTCGCGCAGGCAATGACGACATCCGGATGCGCCGCCTGGCACCTCTCGACGATTTCCGGTAAATCCCTTCTCACATGCCCGCCTTGCCCGAAGAACACCGGCACCACGGTAATCGCATTGCAGCCATCGGCGGCTAGCTGATCGACCGCAGCAGGCAGATCCGGCGACATCAACTCGAGAAAAGCCAGCGAAACCGGTTCGTCACGCGCGCCGCGCAACTTCGCGGCAAGCCGTTCGAACGGCTCGGCCCAACGCGGATCGCGCGCGCCGTGACCGAACAGGATGATGCCGTGCGTCTTCATTGCGCGCTCCTCGCAGGAAACGTCAGTGCCGCTCCACCCACTTGAGGCCCACGAGCCCGATCGCGAGATAGGCGAGGGCGGGCGCCGCCGCGGTGATCGGCGCGGGCCACGTGTTCAGATTGCCGATATGCGAAAACAGCGTGTTGAACAGCTGAAAGCTCATGCCGATCATGATGCCGCCGAACACCTTCACGCCGACCACGCCCGCGCGCGTATGCAGATACGCGAACGGCAGCGACAGAATCAGCATCACGAACACCGCGAACGGATAAAGGATCTTGCGCCAGAACGCGATCTGATACCGCTGTGCATCCTGATGATTCTCCGTCAGATGCTGGATATAGCGGAACAGATTGAACATCGACATCCGATCCGGCGACACCAGCAACACGGACAGAATCTGTGGTGTCAGCTCCGAACGCAACGAATACTCGGGCAGCGTTGTTTGCGTCGCGCGATAGACCGGGTTCAGCGTGTCGCCGGGGTTGACCGCCTGCGGCGGCGCATCGTTCAGTTGAGTGTCGGTGACGCCCGTGAGCTTCCAGTGACCCGGCGGCTGGTACACGCCGCTTTTCGCAATGCGCACATTCGTCAGCCGGAACTTCGAATCGAACTCGTAGATGCGCACGTTGGCGATCGTCGTGTCGGGATTCAATGTGCCGACGTTGACGAAGCGCGTGACCTGCTCGCCGTTCTCTTTCGCCGTCAGGGTGTCCTTCACCCACACGCCCGACTGAAAATTCGACGACACGGACGACCCGAGCGCCTCCAGCCGCACGCGCTCGGACAACTGGTCCGTGTAAGGCCCGACCACTTCGCCGATTAGATACGTGACGAGCACGAGCGGGATGCCGATCTTCAGGAGCGAGCGCAGCGCGGCGGCGGTCGAGAGTCCCGAGACGCGAAAGATCGTGAACTCCGAAGCCGCCGCCATCTGCGCGAACACGTAGATGGCAGAAATGAGCGCGGCGACCGGAATGATCTCGTAGAAGCGCGAAGGCGTCTGCAGCGCGACGCGCAGCACCGCGAGCGTGAACTTGTAGTTGCCGTGCCCGACCGTGTTCAGTTCGTTGATCAGGTCGAAGAAGAAGAACAGGCCCGAGAACGCGAACAGAATGAAGATGAACGCGAGATAAATCTGGCGCGCGAAATATCGTTCGTAGATGCGCATCGCGTCAGGCCCCCTTCGACAGCGACGGGAGCTTGAAGAGCGGCCGGTTGCGAATCCGCAGCCAGAAGATGAACGCGACGAGTGCCCCAACGGCGATGTGCAGCCCGACGATACCCACGCCGAACGACAGCTTGCCCTGCTCGATCCACGATTGCACGACGTTCAGCAGGTTCGAATACGTCAGGTAGATCAGCACCGCCATCACGAGATTGATCGTGCGGCTGCGGCGCGGGTTCTGATACGAAAGCGGGATGGCGAGCAGCATCAGGTTGATGGCGATGAGCGGCAGTCCCATGCGCCACGCGAATTCGGCGAGATTTTCCTTGGTCGGATTGGCGAGCAGATCCGGCGTGTAGATGCCCGTTGTGGTCGGCGTATTCACGACCTGGCGACTCATTATCTTCACACCGTAACGCTCGAACTCCATGATGCGGAAGTTTGGCTGGCCGGGTTCGCCGTCGTATCGGCGGCCGTTGTCGAGCACGATGAAGCGGTCGCCGTCGGGGCGCGTTTCCGTGTGACCGTTCTTCGAGACGATCACGTTGACCTTGCCGCCTTCCGTGCTCGTCACGAACACATTCTCGACGTGGCCCTGATCCGGCGACATCTTCTCGATGAAGAACACACGATGGCTCGACGGCGATTCGCGGAACTGCCCCGGCGCGAGCAGCGACACTTCATCGCGCTGCTGAAAGCGCTGCTTGATGAGCTTGCTCTGCTGGTTCGACCACGGCCAGCCGACGAACGCGAAGAACATGATGAGGATGATGATCGGCGTGGAGAACACGGCGATCGGCTTGATGAGCTGTGTCTGACTGACGCCCGATGCGAGCCACACGACCATTTCCGAGTCGCGATACCAGCGCGTGAGCACGAACAGAATGGAGACGAACAGCGTCACGATCAGCATGACCGCGAGATAACCGATGACGGTGAGCCCGATCAGCACGACGACGTCTTTCGGGTCGATCTGACCTTGCGCCGCGAAGCCGACGATGCGGATCATCATCGTCGTGAGCATGATCGTGAGCAGCACCATGAACACGGCGCCGGCCGTGTACGCGAGTTCGCGCTGCAGGGAGCGTTCGAAGATCATTGAATTTTTGCTTGGAGCCGGCGGGGATGCGGAAATCTGGCGCGCATCTCGTGGCTTACGGGAAGGGTATTCGCTTACCCTCACGCCGCCTGCCTGTGACCGCCGCGGAAAAAATAGCGGATAATTGCGGCTTTCATCCTTCAGCCAAGATTTTATCCGAGGATAAGCGCGATGGACTTTAGCATAAAAGCCTGTGATTGGAGCAAAGGCGAGGCAAATGGTTTCCTTACCGGGAAGTCGGATGTCATCGTGCTCGGCATCTTCGAAGCACAGACTCTCACGGGCGCCGCACGCGACATGGACGTCGCGACCAAAGGCCTGATCTCGCGCGTGGTCAAAGCCGGCGACATGAGCGGCCGCGCGGGCACGACCTTGATGGTGCCCGAAGTCACCGGCATCGGCGCATCGCGCGTGCTGCTCGTCGGTCTCGGCAAGCAGGACGCCTTCAATCAGAAAGCCTATGGCGAAGCCGTGCGCGCCGCATGGCGCGTGGTGCTCGGCTCGAAGATCGGTCAGGCGACGTTCACGCTCGCGCAACTGCCGATCCAGGAACGCACCGGCGACTGGGCCGTGCGCGCCGCGATCCTCGCGCTGCGCGAGCTGACCTACAAGTTCACGCAGATGAAGAGCAAGCCCGACAACGGCGCGCGCTCGCTCAAGAAGGTCGTGTTCAGCATCGATTCCGCCGACGAGAAAGCCGCCAAGGTCGCGCTGAAGCAGGGCGTCGCGATTGCGAACGGCATGGATCTCACGCGCGATCTCGGCAATCTGCCGCCGAACGTCTGCACGCCGACCTATCTCGGCCAGACGGCGAAGAAGCTCGGCCGCGACTTCAAGCTGAAGGTCGAAGTGCTCGGCCAGAAGCAGATCGAAGCGCTCAACATGGGCTCGTTCCTGTCGGTCGCGAAAGGCTCGATCGAGCCGCCGCAATTCATCGTCATGCAGTACCAGGGCGCGGGTGCGGCCGCGAAGGGCAAGAACGCGCCGGTCGTGCTGGTCGGCAAGGGCATCACGTTCGATTCGGGCGGCATCTCGATCAAGCCGGGCGAGGCGATGGACGAGATGAAATACGACATGTGCGGCGCGGGCTCGGTGTTCGGCACGATGCGCGCCGTTGCCGAAATGGGTCTGAAGCTCAACGTGATCGGCGTGATCCCGACCTGCGAGAACATGCCCGCGGGCAACGCGGTGAAGCCGGGCGACATCATCACGGCGATGAACGGCACGACGATCGAAGTGCTCAACACCGACGCCGAAGGCCGCCTCATCCTGTGCGACGCGCTGACGTACGCGGAGCGCTTCAAGCCCGCCGCCGTGGTCGATATCGCGACGTTGACGGGCGCGTGCATCATCGCGCTGGGTCACCACAACACGGGCCTCTTCTCGAAGGACGATGCGCTTGCGGGCGAACTGCTCGACGCGTCGCGCGAGGCGGTCGATCCGGCCTGGCGACTGCCGCTCGACGACGAATACCAGGATCAGCTCAAGTCGAATTTCGCGGATGTCGCGAACATCGGCGGGCGGCCGGCGGGCAGCGTGACGGCGGCGTGCTTCCTGTCGCGCTTTGCGACGGCTTATCCGTGGGCGCACCTCGATATCGCCGGAACCGCCTGGAAGAGCGGCGCCGCGAAGGGCGCGACGGGCCGTCCCGTGCCGCTGCTCTCGCAGTTCCTGATCGATCGCGCGGGCGCTTGAAGCAGGCATGACGCGCATCGACTTTCATACGAATGTCGGCGATCCGCTCGCGTACGCCTGCCGCCTCGCGCGCAAGGCGTACCTCAGCGGCAAGCCGCTCGTCGTGCTCGCCGAACCGCAGCGCCTCGCCGCGTTCGACGAGCAGTTGTGGAGCTTCCAGCCGCTCGAGTTCGTGCCGCACTGCATGGCGCAGAGCCCGCTCGCGGACGACACGCCCGTCGTGCTCACGTCGAATCTGGACGAAGCGCCGCATCATCAGGTGCTCGTGAATCTCGGCGCGCCGGTGCCTGCGCAGTTCGCGCGTTTCGAGCGGCTCGTGGAGATCGTCGGCAGCGAGGGCGATGAACTCGCTGCGGGCCGTGAGCGGTATCGCTTCTATCGCGATCGCGGCTATGTCATCGAGACGCACAATCAGGGCGGTTGAGCGCACAGAGGCCGCGCCTCTGCTGCACTAAGCTCTGCTGAGAAATGGCGGTTCGCAATAGATCGGAATCAGCGCCGATGCGCGAACGCTGGTCGACAGGAGACCTTTGAACATGACCGACAAGCCCGAATCCTTCGATTCGTCCATCCCCGTTCTGACCGATGTCGTCGTGCCCGGCAAGCCCGAGTACGCGCGCGCGCGCGCCGCCGATGAAGCCGCGATCGAATACGATGCGCAGCGGATCGCCGAGCGGCTGAACGGCCGCTTCACGACTTTCCTGACGGGCGATGCGCGCGCGCTGATCGAAGACCGCTGCCGCGAAGTGCTGCGTGAGCAATCGACGCAACTCGTTTCGGCGATCACGCGCGAAGTCGCGATGGCGCTGGAAGGCCGCATGAGCGAATGGGTGCGCGACGCGGTCGAGGATGAGTTGCGGCGGCAGCGCGGCGAATGAGCGCGGTGTAACGCGCATACGGCACACGAAACAAAGGGGCGCACGCGCGCCCCTTCTTCAATCCGGTCACGCCCGATTCACCCCGTCACCGCGCCCTTGTTAGCCGGCTGCGCAAGCGCCGCGAACTTCGCCAGCACGCCGCGGGTGTACTTCGGCGCGGGCTGCTTCCACGCGGCGCGGCGGCGCGCGAGTTCCGCATCCTCCACGTTCAGTTGCAATAGCAGCTTGTGCGCGTCGATCGTGATCGAATCGCCTTCCTGCACGAGCGCGATGGTGCCGCCCGCGTAAGCTTCCGGCGCCACATGGCCGACCACCATCCCCCACGTGCCGCCCGAGAAGCGCCCGTCCGTGATGAAGCCGACCGATTCTCCCAGCCCCTTGCCGATGATCGCCGATGTCGGCGCGAGCATCTCCGGCATGCCCGGGCCGCCGACCGGGCCGAGATAGCGCAGCACGAGAATATCGCCAGCCTTGATCTTGTCGGCGAGGATCGCGTCCATCGCGCTTTGCTCGTCGTTGAATACGCGCGCGGGGCCGGTGATGACCGGATTCTTCAGGCCCGTGATCTTCGCCACCGCGCCGTCCTCCGCGAGATTACCGCGCAGGATCGCCAGATGCCCTTCCTTGTAAAGCGCCTGTTCGATCGGGAAGATGACCTTCTGATCCGCACGCGGTTTGCCCGGCACGTCCTTCAGTTCTTCGGCGATCGTGCGCCCCGTGATCGTCATGCAGTCGCCGTGCAGAAGGCCTGCGTCGAGCAGGATCCTCAGCACTTGCGGGATGCCGCCGGCCTTGTGCAGATCGGTGGCGACGTACTGGCCCGACGGCTTCAGATCGCAGATGACCGGCACTTTCTTGCGCATGCGCTCGAAGTCGTCGATGCTCCATTCCACTTCCGCGGCATGTGCGATCGCCAGATAGTGCAGCACGGCGTTGGTCGAGCCGCCCGTCGCCATGATCAGCGCGACTGCGTTTTCGATCGACTTCTTCGTGATGATGTCGCGCGGCTTCAAATCCTTCTTCACCGCCTCGACGAGCACGCGCGCCGATTCCGCGGCTGAGTCGACCTTCTCCTGGTCGGGATTCGCCATCGTTGACGAGTACATCAGCGACATGCCGAGCGCCTCGAACGACGAGCTCATCGTGTTCGCCGTGTACATTCCGCCGCACGAGCCGGTCGTCGGGCACGCGTTTTTTTCGACGCCCTTGAAGTCCTCTTCCGACATGCGGCCCGCCGTGAATTCGCCGACCGCCTCGAACGACGACACGATCGTAAGATCCTTGCCCTTCCAGTTGCCGGGGCGGATCGTGCCACCGTACACGTAGATCGACGGCACGTTCATGCGCGCCATGCCGATCATGCCGCCCGGCATGTTCTTGTCGCAACCGCCGATCACGACGACGCCGTCCATCCACTGGCCCTGCACCGCGGTTTCGACGCAGTCCGCGATCACCTCGCGCGACACGAGCGAGTACTTCATGCCTTCGGTGCCCATCGACATGCCGTCGGAGATCGTCGGCGTGCCGAAAATCTGCGGGTTCGCATCCGACTTTTTGATCGATTCGACGGCGGCATCCGCGAGGCGCTGCAGGCCCGCGTTGCACGGCGTGATGGTCGAGTGCCCGTTCGCGACGCCGATCATCGGCTTGTCGAAGTCTTCTTCCTTGTAGCCGAGCGCGTAATACATCGAACGATTGGGCGAACGCGCGACGCCCTGGGTGATGTGCTTCGAGCGACGATTGAAGGCCATGATGTGCTCCGTGAGGGGACGTTTTTGCTCTAGTGCAGCAAGCATGCAACCCCTGCGATGTGTCTGTCCAATATATTATTCAGGGCTTATTAGGTCGCAAAGAATATCAATGGAGCAGAGAAACCCGCCCATCGAACTGCGTCTGTTGCGCTACTTCGTAACGGTCGCCGAAGAGATGCACTTCGGTCGCGCCGCCGCGCGTCTCGCGATGACGCAGCCGCCGCTCTCGCAGGCGATCCGCGCGCTGGAAGACGCGCTCGGCGTCGCGCTTTTCGTGCGCACGAAACGGACCGTGGAGCTGACGCCCGTCGGCAAGGACCTGCTGCCGGAAGTCCGCCGCCTGCTTGCAAGCGCCGATGCGCTGCGTCCGCTCGCGCAATCGCTCGCGCGCGGCGAGGCGGGCGTGCTGTCACTCGCGTTCGTCTCCACCGCCGATTACGGCCTTTTGCCGGCGCTGCTGCGCGAGTTCGGCGCGCGCTATCCCGGCGTGCGGCTGCAACTCACCGAGGCGACGAGCGACGTGCAGATCGAGGAACTCGTCGCCGGGCGCATCGACGCGGGCCTGGTAATTCCGCCGCTGCCGCCGCGCCATGCCACGTCGCTCTCGTATGTGTCCGTAGCGCGCGAGCCGCTCGTCATTGCGATGTCCGCCGATGCTGCGCAGGACCTGGGGCAGGGCGCCGACGAATGGGCCGATACGCCCGTCGATCTGCACGATCTCGCCGCCGCGCCGCTCGTCGTCTTTCCGAGGCGTCTCGCGCCGGGTTTGTATGACATCATCATGGGCTGCTACGGCGCGGCCGGCCTCACGCCGCGCATCGGCCAGGAGGCGATCCAGATGCAGACCATCGTGAGCCTCGTGTCCGCCGGCATGGGCGTGGCGCTCGTGCCGCATTCGCTGCGTCATCTGCGGCGCACGGGTGTCGTGTATCGTCCTCTGCGCCCGCTGAACGCGTCGGCGATGCTCGTCGAAACCGGCCTCGTCTGGCGCGCGGCTGAAGTGAGCCCGGTGCTCGCGGGGTTCATCGAGATCGTTCGTTCGCGGGCCGAAACTGCGGGTTCGGTATGATTCGCCCTTGTAGTTCGCTCAAGCTCCCACATCAGAATGCTCATACATCCCAATTTCGATCCCGTCGCGATTCATCTCGGACCGCTCGCCGTGCGCTGGTACGGCCTTATGTATCTGGTGGCGTTCATATCGGCCATCGTCATCGGCCGGCTGCGTCTGCGCCTGCCTTACGTGGCGGCGCAGGGCTGGACCGCCAAGGACATCGACGACATGCTGTTTTATGGCGTCCTCGGCACGATCCTCGGCGGGCGCATCGGCTACGTGATCTTCTACAAGGCGAGCTATTACGCGGCGCATCCGCTCGACATCTTCAAGGTGTGGGAAGGCGGGATGTCGTTTCACGGCGGCTTTCTCGGCGTGACGCTCGCGATGGTGCTGTTCGCGTATCACCGCAAGCGCACCTGGCTGCAGGTAACGGATTTCGTCGCGCCGATGGTGCCGCTCGGTCTTGCGGCGGGGCGTCTCGGCAACTTCATCAATGGCGAGTTGTGGGGCCGCGTGACGAGCCCGAACGCGCCGTGGGCGATGCTCTTCCAGAGCTCGACGAACGACGACGCGATCTGGCTTGCGAAGAATCCGCAACTCGACGCGCAATACCATCTCACGGAAATCTTCCAGCGCTATCACATGCTGCCGCGTCATCCGTCGCAACTGTACGAGATCGCGCTCGAAGGACTCGTGCTGTTCATCGTGATCTGGACGTTTTCGCGCAAGCAGCGTCCCGTCGGCGCGATCTCCGCGCTGTTTCTGATCGGTTATGGACTGGCGCGCTTCACTGTGGAATTCGCGCGTGAGCCGGACGACTATCTCGGCCTTCTCGCGCTCGGCCTCTCGATGGGCCAATGGCTCTCGCTGCCGATGATCATCGTGGGCGTGCTGGTGATGGTGTGGGCGTACAAGCGCAATCTGCGCCTGCCGCCCGAATCCGCGAAAGCCTGAGCTTTGCGGGGCAGCACGCCCCGCATCGTTCAACGCCCCATCTGCACCGAACCGGAGACGTCGACGGTCACTGTCGTCGTGCCGGCTTCCATCGCGATGGGGGCGGCCATCTTCGCATCGGCGCTCATCGCGCGCGATTGCATCATCATGACCGGGCGCGGCTGAACGCCGCTATGTCCGACGTTCACTTCCCGAATCGTGTAATTGCTGTAGCCGAACCCTTGCGCGGCGGCTTGCGCCTGCTTGCGGAACGAATCGATGGCTTGCGTGACGAGCTTCTGCTCGGCCGCGCGCTGCGCCTCGGGCGACAGCGAGAACGCGACGCTGCCTACCTGCATCGACGAGCTCATCTTGCCCGCGAGCTTCGACGCCGCCGCGAAGTCATGCGATTCGAGCACGACTTCCGTGCGGCCTCGCCATGCGGAGATCTTGCCGTCACGGTCCGTTGCCGGATACACGGTGAATGAGCCGCTCTTCGCGGTCACGCCGTCGACGCCCCTCGCTTCGCGCAAGGCGGCCTCGGCGCGCTGATTGAGCGTACTGGTGAGAGACGAGGGATCGGCCGCTTCCTGCTCGTAGAAGAGCGTGATGTTGACGACATCCTGCGGCACTTGCGCGCTTGCCTGTGCCGAAAGAGAAAGCACGCCTGAAGGCTGCGGCTGCGTGATGACCGTTTGCGCGGCGGCCGTTTGGGAAAGCGTGAACGCTGCGCCCGACATCGCGAGGAGCGCGAGCGCGGCAGCGGTTTTCTTGTTGATCATCGAAGGACTCCGAACGCGGGATATCGCGTGATTCGCGACGGGATTTAGGCGCGGCCTTCGTGTCGTAAGTTCCTTGTTAGACGAGTTGTTCGGTAATAAATCGCCACTGCGCTTCTGTTACCGGCGTGATCGACAGGCGATTGCCGCGCGCGAGCACCTGCATGTCCGCGAGCGCCTCATGCTCGCGCAACGTGGCGAGAGAAATGAGCGGCGTCTTCTTCACGAACTCGACATCGACGAGCATCCAGCGCGGCGTTTCCTGCGTGGACTTGGGATCGTAGTAATCGCTCTTCGGATCGAACTGAGTGGGATCGGGATACGCCGTCGAGCACACTTTCGCGATGCCCGCGATGCCAGGCTCCGGACAACTCGAATGATAGAAAAGCACACCGTCGCCGAGCTGCATCTGATCGCGCATGAAGTTGCGCGCCTGATAGTTGCGCACGCCCGTCCACGGCAAGGTTTTATTCGGCGCGTGCGCGAGGTGATCGATGCTCGCTTCGTCCGGTTCGGACTTCATCAGCCAGTAGCGCATGATGGTTCGCTATGCGGAAATCGTCGATGCAAATGAAAACGGCATCGGAAAAACCGATGCCGTTTCTTGAATGGGTCCCCGCCACGGCCGCTAGGCCGGCATCCTGAACCTGGGTTCAAGATTGGTCGCGGTAAGCAACACTTCGGGTACATCGGACTAGCGACGCGCGCGCCCGTGCTGCAAGGTTCCGCAACCGTGCCAATGTAGCATTGGTTCAAGGAATATATGACCTTGGCGAACCAGGCAGGGAACCGTCACTCTACACCAATCGTTTGCCTTATGCAGCCTCTCGGGAGCAAATCGGCAGTTTCTTTTTTCGATTGATATTGCGTGCTGATTGACTCAGCGCGCAGACGTCTCACTGCGCTTCATACTGCGCAATGACCGCGCCCAGTTGTTCGTTCATCGAATGCATCGTGCGGCGGATTTCCTCGGCGGGGAAGGCCTCGCCGTGACGCACGCTGTCCTGCAGCTTAAGCAATTCCGACGCCAGCGAAAGCGCTGCCATCACCGCGATGCGATCCGTGCCGCGCACGCTGCTCGCATTACGCACCTTGTTCATCTCGGCATCGACGCGCGCGACGGCTTCGCGCAATGCGCCTTCCGTTTCCGGCGAGCACGCGAGGCGATACGGCTGCCCGAGAATGGATACTTCGATCTGCGTGGTCGTCATGCCTTCTCTCCTTGATGATGCTCGCCGTGCAATTCCGCTTCCTGTGCTTCCCGGGAATCGGCGTCGAGGAGATCGAGTTGATTGTCGGATTCGGCATGTTGCGCGGACTTCGCGCGGGGCAGCTTTTCGAGAATGGCGTTGAGGCGTACTTGCGCGTCGTCGATTTTCGCGGAGAGCGAGTCGCGTTCGGATTGCAGCGTATCGCGCTCTTCACGCACTTGCGCAAGTTCGGCCTGCACGTTCGCATAGTCGGCGCGCAGTTGTTCGAGTTGTTCTTGCAGCGCCTGACGCGCCTGATTGTGGCGCTCGCTGATCTGGATCAGCCGGCCGATATTTCCTGACAGTGATTCGAGTTCGTTGAGCATGTGCTGCGTCCTCTAAAGACCTCGCATTTTAGCGCGGTTCAACGGAGCTTCCGATAATTGTCTCGTTTCGAGACGTAACAGCATGCGATCTCGCGCTTAATCCTTCGAATCAAGCGCATGTCGCCATGCATTCGTGTGCAGAAAAGGCGAGCGCTGGTCATCGCTCGTGGGGACAGGCCGGCCGATTCTCGTTCGATTCGTCATGTGCCGCGCTACTCTGTCCGTGCCGTTTTCTTGACGGCCCCAACCCGCGCTCCTACACTTGCCGCACTTTTTGGTGCTCGCATTCGCGGATCTCGCGGATGCAGTCAAACGGGAAACAGGGAGCGAAGTCTCCGAAGTCCGACCGGGACCCACCCGGGATGAGCCAACCTGTGCTGCCCCCGCAACGGTAAGCGACCGCAACGCAAGTTGCAAGTCGTCTCATGCGCGTTTTTGCAGCGCAAACGTGTGGATTTTCATCACACCGGGTTTGTTATTCGAATCCACTGCAAGAAACGTGTCGACGCCACTGCGCACGATGCGCGGGAAGGCGAGACGATCCGTCGTCAGCCCGGATACCGGCCAGAGTTCGACGCATCGGCGCTCAATGCGCAAGTGCGTTCGTCGCGCATCGTCCTCGCGGGGAGCGGGGTCGCGCTCATGCGAAACGGAACTTCACTCATGGTATTGCCACAGGCCGCGCTCAAGAACGGCCCCACTCGTCATGTCGCGCTCGTTGCAGCGGTCTTCGGCTCGGCGCTCCCCGGCGCGGCGCACGCCGCCGACGGCGCCTCGCAAACGCTTGCCCCAGTCGTCGTCACCGCGACGCGCGCGCCGCAGCCGCTCGCCGAATCGATCCCGCAGACATCGGCGTTCGATGAACAGGACATCGCCGATGCCAACGCCGACGATGCGCTCGGCCTCGTCGCGCTCGCGCCCGGCGTGCAGGTCACGCGCAACGGCGGACCGGGCGCGAATTCGGGCGTCTACATACGCGGCGCGGCGTCGTCGCAATCGCTCGTTCTGATCGATGGCGTGCGCGTCGAATCGGTGTCGCTCGGCGCGGCGCAGCTATCGCAATTGATGCTCGATGAGATCGGGCGCGTCGAGGTCGTGAACGGCAATGTATCGGCGTTGTACGGCTCGAATGCGATTGGCGGGGTCGTGCAGATCTTCACCAGGGAAGGCGAGCCGCATCCGCCGCGCTTCGCTTTCGAGGCCGAGTACGGCAGCTATCACACGCAGCGTCAATCGGCGGGCGTGAACGGCGCGCTCGACAAGGACGGCCGCACGACCTTCAGCCTGAACGTGTCACGCGAAAAGACCGATGGATTCTCGTCGATCGATCCGGCGATCGCGCCCGGCGCGAATCCTAACGCGAACGGCTATCTGAACGAGAGCGTCGCGGCGACGCTGCGCCACCGGTTCAGCGACAAGTGGGATGCGGGCGTGCGCTTCATGCAATCGAACGGCATCGACAGTTTCGACGATGCCTACGGCCAGCCATCCGACATCAACGAAGCGCACGATCGCGTGCGTTCGGCGTCGGTGTTCGCGAATGGCAGGATCACCGACAACTGGACCACGCACTTCACGGTCGCGCAGGGGCAGGATCGCGCGAATATCGAGCAGAACGGCGTCTATACGAGCCGCTTCGACTCGGAGAATCGGCAATACACGTGGCAGAACGATTTCAGGATCACCGATGCGCACACGCTGTTGTCCGGTTACGAGCATCTCGATCAGACGCTCGATTCCGACCAGTTCACGGCGCCCGATCGTCACGTGAATTCGGTGTTCGCGGGCTACGTGGGGCACATCGGCGCGAACGATTTGCAGGCGAATCTGCGGCACGATCAGTATTCCGATTTCGGCGGCGCGAACAGCTACTATCTGGGCTACGCATATCACTTCGATGCGCACTGGAAGGCGAGCGCGAGCTATGCGGCTTCGTTTCGCGCGCCGAGCTTCGACGACCTCTACTATCCGTTCAGCGGCAATCCGTCGATCCAGCCGGAGCGCAGCCATTCGGTCGAGGCGGCGTTGCAGTACGCATCGAATGCGCTCGGCGTGATGCGCGTGACGCTGTTCCAGACGCGCTATTCGAATCTGATCGACTATGTTTCCGACGGCGGGTTCTACTATGTCGCGCAGAACGTCGGGCGCGCGAAAGTGCAGGGCATCGAGGGATCGTGGGCGGGACATGTCGGCGCAACCGACGTGCGCGCGGGCGTCACGTTCCAGAATCCCGTCGACGAGACGAATCACGAGGATCTGACGCGGCGCGCGCGGCATTTCGCGACGCTCACGGTGCATCGCACGATCGCGCGCTGGCGCGTCGGCGGCGAGTGGATCATGAGCGGAGAGCGCCACGATTACGATTCGACGCTCGCGGGTTACGGCATCGTGAATCTTTCGGCGCGCTATGACGTCTCGAAGTCGTGGTACGTCACAGCGCGCATCGACAACCTGTTCGACAAGGACTATGAACTTGCGTACTCGTACAACACGCCGCGGCGCGGCGCCTATATCACGCTCGGCTGGCATCCGTCGTGAGCAACGCGCCTGAGTGTCTCCAGCGTGCGCGTGCGATGAACGCGAGCCGCGCGGCCGCGATCTGGATCGCGCTCGCCGTGGCGACGTTCATCGTGCTCGTCGCGTCGCTCGCGATGGGCAGTGTCGCGTTGCCCATGTCGCGTGCGCTCGGCGCGCTCGTTCGCTCGCACGCCGCGATGCCCGATATCGCCGATGAGATCGTGCTCACCTTGCGGCTGCCGCGCGCGCTCGCGGGCTTCGCATCGGGCGCGCTGCTCGCGATGGCGGGTGCGCTGCTGCAAGTGCTGTTGCGCAATCCGCTCGCGGAGCCGTACGTGCTCGGCGTATCCGGCGGCGCCGCGACGTTCGCGCTTGCCGCGATGCTCGCATCGGTGCCGTGGTGGGGCGTCGATATCGCGGCGTGCGCGGGCGCGTTCGCATCGATCGTCGTCGTGCTCGGACTCGCGCGCAAGGATCTCAGGCAGAGCGCTCAGGATGCGTCGCCGCGACTATTGCTCACGGGCGTCGTGATCGCATCGGGATGGGGCGCGCTGATCACGCTGATGCTGAGCATCGCGCCCGAGAACCGGCTGCGCGGCATGATCTTCTGGCTGACGGGCGATCTCAATGGCGCGGCTGCGCCGTGGCCTGCGTTGATTGCGCTCGCTGTCGCGCTCGTCGCCATCGTTCCTGTCGCGCCGCAATTGAACGTGCTTCTGCGCGGCGATGCCGCCGCGCGTGCGCTCGGCGTGCCGGTCGAACGATTGCGCCTGCGTGTGTATCTCGTCGCGTCGATCGCCGCGGCGGCTGCGGTGACGACGGCGGGAACCATCGGCTTCGTCGGCCTCGTCGTGCCGCATCTGCTGCGCCTCGCGTTCGGCAACGATCAGCGCATGCTCGTGCCCGCCGCCGCGCTCGCGGGCGGCCTCGCCGTGATGGCGGCCGATCTCGCCGCGCGCACCGTGATCGCGCCCGCGCAGTTGCCGGTGGGCGTCGTCACGGCGCTGATCGGCGTGCCGATGTTCCTGTGGATGCTCTTGCGGAGAGCGCGATGACCTTGCAACTCGATGCCGTCGTGATTCGCGCGGGCGCGCGCACGCTCATCGGCGGTCTCACGCAGACGATATCGACGGGCGAAGTATGGTGCATCGCCGGGCCGAACGGCGCGGGCAAGACGACGCTCATCAACGTGCTCGCGGGTCTCTCGAAACCGGCGTCGGGCCGCGTGTCGCTCGATGGCCGCGCACTCGCGTCATGGCGCGCGGCGGACCTCGCACGCGCGCGCGCGCTGATGCCCCAAGCCATGCACGACGCCTTCAGCGCGACCGTGCTCGACACCGTATTGCTCAACCGCTTTCCCTATCTCACCGGCTGGGGTTGGGAGAACGAAGACGACCGCAGCGCCGCGCGCGCCGCGCTCGACACGCTCGGCCTCGCGTCCTTCGCCTCGCGCGACGTGCTGACGCTCTCGGGTGGCGAACGCCAGCGCGTTGCCTTGGCTGCCGTGCTGTGCCAGAACGCACCGTGCCTGTTGCTCGACGAACCGCTTTCGCATCTCGACCTGCGTCATCAGATCGACTGCCTGCATACGTTGTGCGACACCGCGCGCGAGCACAAGCGCACCGTAATCTTCTCGTGCCACGATCTGAACCTTGCGCGCCGTTTCGCGACGCATGCGCTCCTGCTCGACGGCAACGGCGCCGCTCACGCGGGCCTCGTCGCCGACGTCCTCACGCCCGAACGCGCGGGCGCGGCATTCGGCTATCCGCTCGCGCTCATCCGCGACGGCGAGCATGAAGCGCTCGTGCCTTCCATTCATCGCCCCTGAAAGGAATTTCGATGTCCTCGTTCAACGACATCCCGCTGCCCCGCGCACTCGACCGCGCACTCGAAGCCGAACTGCGCCGCGTCATCGACATGAAGACGAAGCCGCCCGGCAGTCTCGGGCGGCTCGAATCCCTCGCGCTGCAAATGGGCCTGATCCAGCGCGCGACCAGGCCGCGCATCGAGCGTCCCGCGATGATCGTCTTCGCCGGCGATCACGGCATCGCGAAAGAGGGCGTGAGTTCGTATCCGCAGGAAGTGACGGCGCAGATGGTCGCGAATTTCTTGAGCGGCGGCGCGGCGATCAACGCGTTGTCGCGCTCGGTCGGCATGTCGCTCGAAGTCGTCGATGCGGGTGTCGCGACGCCGATTCCCATCGACCACGGGTACGAACGTCTGTCGCTGGGACTCGGCACGCGCAACTTCGCGCGGGAGCCCGCGATGTCGCGCGAGACCGCGCTCGAAGGCATCGCGCGCGGCGCGGCGCGCGTGCGGCATCACGCGTCGCTCGGCACGAACGTGATCGGCTTCGGCGAGATGGGCATCGCGAATACATCGGCGGCGGCGTGTCTGATGAGCCGCTTGTGCGATCTGCCGATCGGCGAGTGCGTCGGCCGCGGCACGGGTCTCGACGACCATGGCCTCGCGCACAAGCGCGATGTGCTCGGCCGCGCGCTCGCGCTGCATCGCGAAGGCGATGCGATCGACACGCTCGCGACTTTCGGCGGCTTCGAAATCGCGATGATCACGGGCGCGTATCTCGCCGCCGCATGCGAAGGCATGACGATCTTGGTCGATGGCTTCATTGCGACATCGGCGTTGCTCGTGGCCGCGAAGATCGCGCCCGAGGTGCTCGAGTACTGCGTGTTCGCGCATGCGTCGAACGAAACGGGGCATCGGCGCATGCTCGCGCATTTCGATGCCGCGCCGCTCTTGCAACTCGATCTGCGGCTCGGCGAAGGCACGGGCGCGGCGCTCGCGTTGCCGATCCTGCGCGCGGCCGTCGCGTTCGTCGACGAGATGGCGAGCTTCGAGTCGGCCGGTGTGTCGAACAAAGCCGGTTGAGATGCGTCCCCTCGACGAACTGCGCTACTTCTTCACCGCGCTCGGCTATTTCACGCGCGTGCCGGTGCCGCGTTGGGTCGGCTTCGAGCGCGAGTATCTGAACGCGGCGGCGCGTTACTTTCCGCTCGTCGGCGCGATGGTCGGCGGCGTCGCGGCGCTCGTCTATCTCGCGGCGTTGCGCGTGTTTCCCGCGGGCGTCGCAGTGCTGTTGTCGATGGCCGCGACGCTCGTCATGACCGGCGCGTTCCATGAAGACGGACTCGCCGATTGCGTCGATGCGTTCGGCGGCGCGTACACGCGCGAGGATGCGCTGCGCATCATGCACGACTCGCGCATCGGCGCATTCGGCGCGATTGCACTCGTGATCGCGCTCGCTTTGAAATGGCAGACGCTCACCGCGCTGCCGCCGCAACGCGTCGCGTGGACGATGATCGCCGCGCACGCCGCGAGCCGCGCGTTCGCGATCAGCTATCTCGTCACGCTCGACTACGTGCGCGCCGAGGGCAAGGCCAAACCGGTCGCGCAGCGCATGAGCGCTGCGTCGTTCGCGCTCGCGCTCCTGTTCGGCGTGCCCTGGCTTTTCGTGATCGACTGGAAGCTCGCGTGCGTCACGATCGTCGCGCTGATCGTTTTGCGCTTCTTTATCGGGCGATACTTCGTGCGTCGCATCGGCGGCTATACGGGCGATTGCCTGGGATTCGCGCAGCAAGTGTTCGAAATCGCGATCTATCTCATCGGGCTCGCATGGATCTCGTCCTGATTCGACATCCAGAAGTCGCCATCGAAGCGGGCGTGTGCTATGGCCAGACCGATGTGCCCTTGCGCCACGATGTGCGCGATCTCGCCGGCGCATTGACGGCGCGCATGAAGGCGCTGGACGTTCCGGCGTGCGTGGACGGATGGCATGCGAGTCCGCTCGAGCGATGCGCGTCGCTGGCGCGTGTCCTTTCAGCCGATGCGCATATCGATGCGCGTCTCATGGAGATGCACTTCGGCGCGTGGGAAGGCCGCGCGTGGGACACGATCGATCGCGCGCTCATCGATGCCTGGGCCGCCGATGTCGAACATGCGTGTCCGCACGGCGGTGAGAGTCTCGCGCAGTTCGCGCAACGCGTTATCGCATGGTTCGACGCGGTGTGTGTCGATAAGAACGCCGTGCATGCCGTCGCTCATGCGGGCGTCGTGCGTGTGCTTGCGGCGCATCTTCTCGGCATCGCGCGTGAGAGCGCGTTGCAATGGCCGCTCGATTTCGGCGGGCTCGCGTGGTTCAGGCGCGTGCGCGGGCAGTGGCTGCTTGTGCGGTGGAATGCTTAGGCTTTCGGCGCTACCCTGGTTATTTCACACGCCGCCCGCGCACGGTTTCCAGATCGCGGCAAAGCTCGGCCGCACCGAGCACGAGCCGCGGCGTCGGCCGGTTGATGAGATCGCCGTCGATCCCGAAGAGATTGCCGCGCGCAACCGCCGTCAACGATGTCCAGCGCTTCCATCGTTCGAGCGCCGGCAACGGGCGATCCGGCTGCGTCGCGCCGGGCGTCGCGGTGACGATCGCTTCGGGATTCGCCGCGAGCACGGCTTCGCTCGATATCGTCGGCACGCGCGGTTTTTCCGCCGCGAATACGTTCACGCCGCCGCACAGCCCGATCACTTCGTCGAAGACGTTGTCGCGATTGAGCGTCATCAGCGGATCGTCCCAGACCTGATAGAACACGCTCACGGTCGGCCGCGCCGCATAACGCGCGCGCAGTTGCGCGATGTCGCGCGTGAACGCATCCGCGCTCGCGTGTGCTTGCGCTGACGTGCCGAGCAGCGCGCCGAGCTTGTCGATGCTCGCGGCGATATCGTCGAGATGTTTCGGTTCGCTGAAGTAGACCGGAATGCCGAGCGCCGTCAGTCGATCCATCTGACGCGCCGCGTTCCCATGCCGCCACACGACGATCAGATCGGGATGCAACGCGACGATGCGTTCGAGGTCGAGCGCCTTGTTGTCGCCGACACGCGGGATAGCCTGCGCTTCCTTCGGATAGTCGCTATACGTCACAGCGCCGACGATGCGCGCGCCGCCGCCCGCCGCGAACAGCAGTTCGGTCACGTGCGGCGCGAGACTGACGACGCGTTGCGCGGGCTTCGCGAGCGTGACCGATGCGCCGCTGTCATCGGTCACGGTGATCGCGTGCGCTTGCGCAGCAGCGACGCCGATCAGCAAGGCGACTGCACCGCGCAGCATCACGCGCAAGTCTCCTGCAATGCGAGCGACAGGCGCGCCCAGTCGCCTTCCGCATCCGGCAAGCCGATGCGCAGGCTCGGCGTCATGCCGGGCAAATCGAAGAGGCGCGTCCAGATGCCCCGCAACGCCAGCGCGTGTTGAATCTCACGCGCTTCGGGCGTCGGTGTCCACGCGAAGAGCGGCGTCGCGCGCACGTCGAAGCCGTGGCTCGCGATCAACGCGGCGAGGCGCGCGCCGTCGCGTTGCAGGCGTTCGCGCGTCGCGCGCTGCCAGTCGGTATCGGCGAACGCGGCCATGACCGCGTAACGCGCCGGGCCGCTGACGGTCCACGCGCCGAGCGCGTCGCGCAATACATCGACGATCGAAGGCGCGGCCAGCACGAAGCCCGCGCGGATGCCCGCGAGGCCGAAGAACTTGCCGACCGAGCGCAACACGATCAGCCCTTCGCGCGCGGTTTCGCTTGCCAGCGACGACGCGGGATCGACATCGGCGAATGCTTCATCGACGATCAGCGTGCCGCCGCGCGATGCGAGCTGCGCGTGCCAATGCAAAAGCGTGTCGCGCGGAATGTGTTGCGCCGTCGGGTTGTTCGGATTCGCGACGATCACGTGATCGACCGTATCGGGCAAGGCGCGCTCGGTGATGTCGAGCGTCGCGATTGCGTGCCCTGCGCGCGCGAACGCCGGCGCGTATTCGCCGTAGGTCAGTGGCGCGACGCCCGCCGTCGCGCGGCGCAACAGCGCAGGCAGCGCGCGGATCGCCGCCTGCGAACCGGCGACCGGCAACGCGAAAGGCGCGCCGTAATAGCGCGCGGCGCGCTCCGCGAGGCCATCGTCGTCTTCGGGCAGGCGTCGCCATGCCTCGGGGGGCACGGGCGGCACCGGAAAGCCGCGCGGATTGATGCCCGTCGATAGATCGAGCCAGTCATCGAAAGGAATCGCGTAACGGCGCGCCGCTTCGCGCAGATTGCCGCCATGCCGGATGGGATGCGCCATGTCAGCTACCCGTGGTGACGCCGAGGGCGGCGAAGACCAGCAGCGCCACGAGCCACATGAGCATCGCGCGTTCGACGAGTCGCAACGCCGCGACCACATGCCTCGGGTTCGCCGCGTGACCGGCACCGAGCGTCGGCCGCGATTCGAGCACGCCGTGATAAATCGCCGGCCCGCCGATCAGCACGTTCAAACTGCCCGCGCCCGCGGCCATCACCGGGCCGGCGTTCGGGCTGTCCCACGAGCGCGCCTGCGTGCGCCAGCAATGCCACGCCATGTGCGTATCGCCGCCAAGCGCGTAGGTCGCCGCCGTGAGACGCGCGGGAATGAAGTTGAGCACGTCGTCGAAACGCGCGGCCGCCCAGCCGAAGCGCAGATAGCGCGGCGTGCGATAGCCCCACATCGCGTCGAGCGTGTTGGCGAGGCGGAACATCAGCGCGCCCGGGCCGCCCGCGACCGCGAACCAGAAGATCGCGCCGAAGATCGCGTCGTTGCCGTTTTCCAGCGCGGATTCGACGGCCGCGCGCGAGAGCGCGTTTTCGTCGGCGTGCGACGTGTCGCGCGACACGATGCGCGAGGTCAGCGTGCGCGCGTGGTCGATATCGCCGAAGCTCAATGCGCGCGCAATCGGCGCGATGTGTTCGCGCAGACTCTTCGCGCCGAGCGCGAACCAGAGCAGCAACACATGCACGAGGCACGCATAGGCGAACGGGAGCACGCTGACGAGGAACCACGCGATGCCCACCGGCGGCGCGACCAGCACGAACCACGCGAGGATGCCCGCCGGCCGCGCGCGAAAACCGGTGTTCATGCGCGCTTCGAGCTTCTTTGCGAGCGTGCCGAAGCCGACGAGCGGATGCCGCGCGCGCGGCTCGCCGACGATGCGATCGACGATCACGCCGAGCACCGCCAGCAGGGCCATCGCGTAGGCGGAGAGAAGGAGCATCGCGCTTATCCTTTGAGCGAGAGCGGCAGGCCCGCGACCATCAGCGTCGCGCGCGCGCTCGCGGCGGCGACGCGCTGATTCAGACGGCCGAGTTCATCGACGTAAAGACGCGTGACCGAGCCGAGCGGCACCACGCCCAGCCCGATTTCATTGCTCACGACGATGACCTTGCCGCGCACGCCGGTAAGCGCCGCATCGAATTGCGCAAAGGCCTCGCGCGCGCTGGCGGGCAGGACGGCGATTGCTTCGCCCGCGTTCGCCGGCGTGAAGAGCAGATTCGCGAGCCACAGCGTCAGGCAGTCGATCAGCACGCAATGCCCGGGGCGATCGGCTTCGCGAAGTGCGCCCGCGAGATCGAGCGGCGCTTCGACCAGCGACCAGTGCGCCGGCCTGCGCTCGCGATGATGCCGCACGCGCTCGGCGAACTCCGCATCGCCCACGCGGGCGGTCGCGATATACGTGACGGGCAGCCCGCTTTCGGCGGCAAGACGTTCCGCGCGGGCGCTCTTGCCGGAGCGCGCGCCGCCGAGGATGAAAGTGAGATCGGGGGTCATCGCGATATTGTACTGACGGGCTAAGATAGCGCGTTGCTCTTCATGGGAATCCCCCGATGCCATTCACGCCACGCGGCACGTTGATGATCCAGGGCACGACGTCCGATGCCGGCAAGAGCACGCTCGTCGCGGGCCTGTGCCGTCTCGCGCGGCGCGGCGGCGTGCGTGTCGCGCCGTTCAAGCCGCAGAACATGGCGCTCAACAGCGCGGTGACCATCGACGGCGGCGAGATCGGCCGCGCGCAGGCGCTGCAGGCGATCGCGGCGGGCGTGCCGGCGCGCATCGACTTCAATCCGGTGCTGCTCAAACCGACGAGCGATCGCGGCGCGCAGGTCATCATCCACGGTCACGCGCACGCGAACCTGGATGCGCGCGCGTATCACGACTACAAGCGCATCGCGTTCGATGCCGTGCTCGCATCCTATGCGCGCCTGCAGGATCAGTTCGATGCGGTGATCGTCGAAGGCGCGGGCAGTCCCGCCGAAATCAATCTGCGCGAGGGCGATATCGCCAACATGGGTTTTGCGGAGCGCGTCGATTGCCCGGTCGTGCTCGTCGCCGATATCGATCGCGGCGGCGTGTTCGCGCATCTCGTCGGAACGCTGGCGTGTCTGTCGGAAAGCGAGCGGGCGCGCGTGCGCGGGTTCGTCATCAACCGCTTTCGCGGGGATATCGGCTTGCTGGAACCAGGGCTCGACTGGCTCGAAGCGCAAACCGGCAAGCCGGTGTTCGGCGTGCTGCCGTATCTGCACGGCCTGACGCTCGACGCCGAAGACATGCTGCCGAGCCAGCCGCACGTGCGCCGCGATGCACCTGCATTGAAGGTGATCGTGCCCGCGCTGCCGCGCATCAGCAATCACACGGATTTCGATGCGCTGCGTGCGCACGCCCAGGTCGATTTCAGCTACGTGCGCGCGGGCATCGCGCCGCCTCCCGCCGATCTCATCGTGCTGCCCGGCTCGAAGAGCGTGCAACGCGATCTCGCGTGGCTGCGCGAGAACGGCTGGGACCGCGCGATCGAGCGGCATCTGCGTTATGGCGGCAAGGTGCTCGGCATTTGCGGCGGCATGCAGATGCTCGGGCGCACGATCGACGATCCGGATGGCGTCGAAGGCGCGGCGGGTTGCGTGAACGGGCTCGGGTTGCTCGATCTCGTCACCGTGCTCACGCGGCAAAAGCAACTGGAGAACGTCGCTGGCCGGCTGACGATCGGCGACACGCAAGCGAGCGTGCGCGGCTACGAAATCCACATGGGCCGCACGCATGGCGCGGCGCTCGCGCGGCCGTTCGTCGCGCTGGATGCGGGGCGCGTCGACGGCGCCGTTTCGGACGATGGTCAGATCGCCGCGACCTATCTGCACGGCCTATTCGACACACCCGAAGCCTGCGCCGCGCTGCTCGCATGGGCGGGCGTGAAGGGCGCCGAGCCGCTCGATTACCCGGCGCTGCGCGAGGTGTCGCTCGATCGTCTCGCGGATTCGTTCGCGCAATCGCTCGATCTCGACGCCCTGCAGGCCGCCTTCGCTCAATAAAGAATCATCTGCGTGCAACGGAACATCGCGATGAGCTTGCCGTCGCCGTTCGTTACCGTCGCGTCCCATACCTGCGTGCTGCGTCCGAGATGCACGGCCGTGGCCTTCGCGACGATCTTTCCTTCGCGCGCCGTCGAAACGTGGTTGCTCTTCAGTTCGAGCGTCGTGAAGTTCTGCGCCTTCTCCGGCAGATGCGCGATGCATGCGTAGCCGCAGCACGTATCCGCCAGGCCGACGACGGTCGCGGCGTGCAGAAAGCCGTTGGGCGCGAGCAGTTCCGGACGGATCGTGAGTTCGCCGCTCAGTTCGCCCTGATCGAGCGAAATCAGTTGCACGCCGAGCAGGTCGGGCAGGCGGCCTTTCTGGCGGTGGCGCAGGAAATCGAGCGTGACATCGGGGCGGAGCTGGGTCATGGGCGGTCGGAGTCGGAAAGGATGACGAATGCCGGGATTGGCGGCGAATGCGGCACGGCCGTTCGGCCAGCGTGCCGGATGCAGCACTTTTGCCGATAATATCAACGCTCGAATCATGCACCTGTTCTTGTAAAGCGAAATCGTGCGCGCCCGCGCGGCCAAGCGCCCGCGCGCTCAACAAAAAATCCGGGACACTTCATGACCGTGATCGTGGTGGCAAATCCGAAGGGCGGCGTGGGCAAAAGCACGCTCGCAACCAATCTGGCCGGGTATTTCGCGGCAGAAGGCGAGTGGGTCGCGCTCGCCGATCTCGACAAGCAGCGCTCATCGCACGCGTGGCTCTCGTTGCGCGTCGACACGCTGCCGAAGATCGAGGAATGGGTCATCGACATCGATACGCCCGCGAAGCCGCCTAAAGGTCTGGAGAAAGCCGTCGTCGATACCCCCGCCGGCGTGCACGGCAATCGCCTCGCGCTCGCGCTGGAACTGGCGGACAAGGTGATCGTGCCGCTGCAGCCGTCGATGTTCGACATTCTCGCGACGCAGGACTTTCTCGCGAAACTCGCGAAGGAAAAGGCGGTGCGCAAGGGATCGATCGAAGTCGGCGTGGTCGGCATGCGCGTGGATGCGCGCACGCGTTCGGCGGACCAGCTGCATCGCTTCGTCGAGGGGCTCGACCTGCCGGTGCTCGGCTTTCTGCGCGATACGCAGAACTACGTCCAGCTCGCGGCGCACGGTCTCACCATCTGGGACGTGGCGAAGGGCCGCGTCGAGAAGGATCTGGAGCAGTGGGCGCCGATCATCGAATGGGTGTCTAAAAAATAAAAAAGCCGGCGTCCCGCAGGAACGCCGGCTTGTGCCAGGAAGCGGCGATTACGTCCAGTTCTGCGTCGGCACGTGATCGCGGCTTCCCTTGATGCGGTTGTCGTCGTCGACGAACACGAGATTCGGCTTCCAGCCCGCCTTGATCTCTTCCTCATCGACCTGCGCGAACGCCGCGATGATCACGAGATCGCCCAGTTGCGCGCGCCGGGCGGCCGAACCGTTCAGCGAGATCATGCCGCTGCCGCGCTCGCCCTTGATGGCGTAAGTCGTGATGCGCTCGCCGTTGTTCACGTTCCAGATGTCGATCTGCTCGTTCTCCATCAGGTTCGCGGCTTCGAGCAGGTCTTCGTCGATCGCGCACGAGCCTTCGTAGTGCAATTCGCAGTGCGTGACGGTCGCGCGGTGAATCTTCGATTTGAGCAGAGTGCGTTGCATGATGCTTCCTTCAGATTTCCAGATTGTCGATGAGTCGCGTCGTGCCCAGTTTCGCGGCCGCGAGCACGACGAGCGGCGCATCCGCGTCCGCCTCGCCCGGCGGCAGCAGGTTGGAGCGCTTGCGCACGCTGATGTAATCGGGCTTCCAGCCGCGACCGGCGAGCGCGTTCATCGCATCGCGCTCGAGCGCGGCGATATCGCGATTGCCCGACAGCACCGCTTCGCGCACGCGCTGTAGCTCTTCGGCGAGCTTGGGCGCTTCGGCCCGCTCATCCGCCGACAGGAACCGGTTGCGCGAGGACAGCGCGAGGCCGTCCGCGTCGCGCACGGTCTCCGCCGCGACGATTTCTGTCGGCAACGCGAACTGGTTGCACATGGCGCGCACGATCATCAACTGCTGATAGTCCTTCTTGCCGAACACCGCGACGCGCGGCTGCACGCACGACATCAGCTTCATCACGACCGTGCACACGCCCGTGAAGAAGCCGGGGCGGAATTCGCCTTCGAGAATGTCGCCGAGATTGTGCGGCGGATGCACGCGATACTCCTGCGGCTCCGGATACATGTCCCGCTCGGTCGGCGCGAACAGCACGTAGACGTTTTCTTTCTGCAGCTTTTCGATGTCGTCCTGCAGCGTGCGCGGATACTTGTCGAAATCTTCGTTCGGGCCGAATTGCAGGCGGTTCACGAAAATGCTCGCGACGACCGGATCGCCATGCTGGCGCGCGAGGCGCATCAGCGAGAGATGGCCTTCGTGAAGGTTGCCCATCGTCGGGACGAAGGCGGTTCGGTTCTGGCCGCGCAACTGGTCGCGCAGTTCATGGATGGAGCTGATGACTTTCATCGAGCGGGTGTCTCCTGGCGGGCGGCTTGGATCAGCGTCGCACCGAGGCTGGGGAAAGGAAAAGCGAATTCTAGGCGGGCGAGTACGCGAGTCTCACGTAGATCGGCGCGTAAGGCTCGGCCTGCGTGATTTCGATCAGCGATTCGCGCGACAGCTCCAGCATCGCGATGAAATTCACGACGACCACCGGCACGCCGCGCGTGGTGTCGAAAAGCTCCGTGAACTCCATGAAACGCGCGGTCTGAAGCCGCCTCAGGATCACGCTCATATGCTCGCGCACCGAAAGCTCCTCGCGCGAGATCTTGTGATGCTGAACCAGCTTCGCGCGCTTGATGACGTCGGCCCACGCGGCGCGCAGGTCGTTCATGTCGACGTCGGGGAAGCGCTGCTCGGCGGATTGCTCGATATAGATGTCCGCGCGCAGGAAGTCACGGCCGAGCTGCGGCAGCTGGTCGATCTTCTGCGCGGCGAGTTTCATCTGCTCGTATTCCAGCAGGCGGCGCACGAGCTCGGCGCGCGGGTCTTCGGCTTCCTCGCCGGTGTCGGCTTTCTTGACCGGCAGCAGCATGCGCGACTTGATTTCGATCAGCATCGCGGCCATCAGCAGATATTCCGACGCGAGCTCCAGATTCGATTCGCGGATCTGGTCGACGTAGCCGAGGTATTGCGCGGTGACATCCGCCATCGGGATGTCGAGCACGTTGAAGTTCTGCTTGCGGATGAGGTAGAGCAGCAGGTCGAGCGGGCCTTCGAACGCTTCGAGAAAGATCTCGAGCGCATCGGGCGGAATGTAGAGGTCGGTGGGCAGCTTCCAGAGCGGCTCGCCGTACAGATGCGCGATCGCGACGCCGTCGATGGTGTCGGGCGTCGAATCGGTCGCGGGCGTGGCGAGCGCCACCGTCCGGTCTTCCCGTGCGTCGTCGCGCTTGCCCTCATGCGGCGAATGCGCGGACGATTGCGGCTCGTGGCCGGCTGCGCTCACGTTCAGAAGTTCTGGTAGTAGACGTAGGGCGTCTGGTTCACGCGGGATTTCTGTTGCGTGCTGCGCTCGTCGAGGTCGATCGGCTGCTTGTCCCACAGAAGTGCGCGGCCGCGGCGCTGTTCTTCTTCCAGCGACGGCTTTTGCTCTTTCAACTGATTGATGAACTGGGTGATATCCGACTGATACATGATCCGGCTTCCGTTGGGGTCGAGGCGCAGGCCTCTTTGACGATGTCGGCGAACGCGCCAGCGCGCGTTTCGCCTGTGAATTTGCCTTTGGGCGGAATTTTACCGCAAGCGTGCGGCGGCAACGCATATCGGCGAGCGCGTGTTTCGTGTCTCGAAAGGCGCACGTGCGTGCCGGTTTTGCGGAACCCGGCCGGCACAGAGCCGTCCAACGGCGCACGTCTGGCGCGAGGCGGGCCGCTTTGCGGTGGCGGCGCATGCCGATGTGGTGAAATAGCGCCTGCGCCCGCTTGCGCGTCGGCTGCACGTTTATACCAATCCCATTCATCCCGATGCCGGAGGTCACGTTTGGCGGGGCGTTCGTTTGATCCGCTGCGCGCGTTGCGCGCGAAGTCGCCAGGCGCGGGACGCTTGCCGGCCTTGATGGTCGCGTTCATCGCGTTCGGCCTCGCCACGCCTGCATTCGCCAAGTACGACGTCGACGTCGACGCGCCGCGCAGCGTGAAGAAGCTGCTCAAGGACAATCTCGACATCGCGCGCTTCGCGAGGCGCGACGACGTGAGCGACGACCAGTTCCAGTTCCTCGTCACCGCCACGCCCAAGGACGTGCGCGATCTCGTCGCGACCGAAGGCTATTTCACGCCGATCGTGCGCACGGATGTCACGACCGTCGACGACAAACGCAGCGTCAAGGTGAGCGTCGATCCCGGCCCGCGGACCCAGGTCGCCTCGGTGCAGCTGCATTTCACCGGCGCGGTGACGACCGAGGACCACGCGCGGGAGAACGCGGCGCGTTTCGCCTTTTCGGTCAACGAAGGCGATCCGTTCACGCAAAGCGGCTGGAACGATGCGAAGAACGCCGCGCTTAGGGCGCTGCAGTCGAAGCGCTATCTCGGCGCGAAGATCGTGCGCTCGCAGGCGCGCATCAATCCGCGCGCGCATCTCGCCGATCTCTCCGTGACCTTCGACAGCGGTCCGACCTTCACGCTCGGCAAGCTCGATGTGAGCGGGCCGAAGCGCTATCCCGCGTGGATCATCGATCACGTGAATCCGATTCAGGAAGGCGAGGTGTACGACGTCGCGCGCGTAAACGAGTTGCAGCGGCAGATCCAGAACACGCCGTACTACGCGAGCGTGGCGATCGACGTGGACAACGACGTCAGCAAGCCGGTCGAAACGCCGCTGCACGTGAAGGTGAGCGAGTACCCGTACAACAGCATCCGCTACGGCGTGGGTTACGCGACGGACACGGGTTTTCACATCCAGGGCGCGTACAGCTATCTCGACACGTTCGGGAAGGCGTATCCGTTCACGATCTCCGGCCGGCTCGACCAGACGCAGCAGTACGGCCGCGTGCAACTGGCGATGCCGCCCGATTCGCACGGCTGGGTGAACGCCGTATTCGGCTCCTACACGATCACCGACGTATCGAGCACGGAGATCTACAGCGCGCGCGTCGGCGTGCAGCGTTCGCGTTCGCGTCAGAACATCGACACGACGTATTCGCTGACTTTCTACGACGACCGCCTGACGCAAAACGAGCCGAATCCGTCGACGGCGCGCGCGCTCGTGCCCGCGTGGAGCTGGGTGCGCCGCGACGTCGACGATCCGCTGTTCCCGCGCCGCGGCAATATCATCCGGGCGGAGGCGGGCTTCGCCGTCAAGGGCGTGATGGCCGATCAGACGTTCGCGCGCCTCTACACCAACGCGCTGCAGTATGTGCCGCTCGGCAAGAACGATCTGCTCGTGTTCCGCGCGGAGTTCGGCGGCGTGTTCACGAGCGGGCCGTCGAGCGGCGTGCCCGCGTCGCTGCTGTTTCGCGCGGGTGGCGCGAACTCGGTGCGCGGTTACAGCTATCTGAGTATCGGCAACAACGTCGCGGGCTCGATCCTGCCGACCAAGTACATGGTGACGGGCAGCAGCGAATATCAACACTGGTTCACGCACGACTGGGGCGGCGCGGTGTTCTTCGACATCGGCACCGCGACCGACACCTGGGGCGAGCGCGTGTTCCAGCCCGGCGCGGGCATCGGCGCGCGCTGGCGCAGCCCGGTCGGCCCGGTGAACGTCGACCTGGCGTATGGGTTCAAGAACAAGAGCATCAAGCCGTATCTGACGCTCGGCATCGCCTTCTGATGCGCGCGAGAACGATGAAGGGAAGTGAATCGGCATGACGGACCCGACGAAACAAGCGGACGCTGAAGCGTCGCCCCCCGGCAACGAAGGCGGCGGCGACGGCGGCGCGAAGACGACGCCGCAGCGCAAAAGCGGCTGGCGCCGTCTCGCGCGCTGGATCGGCGCGCTCGTGCTCGTCGTCGTGCTGATCGCCGCGCTCGCCGTCGGCGGCGTGTTCTACGTGCTGACGACCGAGCGCGGAACCCGCTACGCGTGGGACGCCGCCACCTCGCTGCTCAAAGGGCAACTGAGCGGCAAGCTCGACGGCGGCGCGATCGCGACCGGCCTGCAACTGCGCGACGTGCACTGGAAAGACGGCAAGGGCACGGACATCGCGGTCGACAGCGTGTCGGGCCGCTGGGCGCTCACCCGCGAGCCGCTGCGCTTCACGATCGGGTATCTGCACATCGGGACGGTCGATGCCCGCATCGCGCCGTCGAACGAGCCGAGCAAGAAGACGGAACTGCCGAACGATCTGCGCATTCCGATTCAACTGGCGATCGACGATCTCTCCGTCGAGAAGCTGCGCCTGCATCAGGGCACGACGACCACCGAATTCTCGCGGCTGCTTTTCAACGGCCGCAGCGACGGGCAGCATCACCAGGCGACGGTTCAGCGCCTCGATACGCCGTTCGGCGCGGTGACGGCGGCGCTGAAGCTGGATGGCGGCGCGCGCCCGTTCCCGCTCTCCGGCGACGCGGGCTATGCCGGCAAGGTCAACAACGAGGCGGTGAATGTGAGCGCGCGGCTGTCCGGCTCGCTGGAAGACCTGATCGCGGACGTCGATGCGAGCGGCATGAAGCTCGTCGGGCGCGCGCATGTCGAAGCGTTGCCCTTCGCCGACGTGCCGCTCAAGTCCGCGCTCGTCACCTTCGATCACGTGAATCCGCAGGCATTCAGCCCGAGCGCGCCCGAGGCCGATCTGGCCGTGCGCGCCGAAGTGAAGCCGGCCGAAGGCGCGGACCCGAAGGCGTTCGTCGTGAGCGGGCCGGTGTCGATCGTCAACGCGAAGCCCGGTTCCATCGACAAGAAGCTGCTGCCGCTTATCGACGCGCGCGCGAACGTGCGGCTCGACGCCGCCGAGCAAAGCATCACCGATCTCAACGTGCGGCTCGTGAAGAACGCAACCGTGACGGGCGGCGGCGCGCTCGCGGGCGGCAAGGGCAAGTTCGATCTGAAAGTCGCGAAGCTCGATCTGAACGCGATCGAGCCGACGCTGCGCCCGACGGATTTCGCCGGGCCGATCGGCATCGTGCTCGCGGGCGACACGCAGACGATCACCGCCGATCTCAACGACCCGAAAGCGGCGATCCGCGCGCAAGCCAAGGTGAAGCTCGATCCGAAGCAAACCTCGCTCGACGACGTGAAGCTCACGGTCGGCAAGGGTCGGGTCGAACTGAACGGCGCGCTCAGGAAGGACGCCAGTTCGAGCTACGACCTGAAGGCAAGAATCGTCGACTTCAACCCGCTGTTATTGCAACAGCAGTTGATCGCGCAGAAGCCCGCGCCGGCGAAGAAAGGCGCGCCGAAGAAGCCCGCCGCGCCGGCGCGCGTGATCGAAGCACGCGTGAACGGCACGCTGGCCGCATCGGGGCAACTCGCGCCCACGCTCACGACCAAGGCGACGTTCAAGCTGAACGACAGCATGTACGACAATCTGCCGATGACAGGCGAGGGCACCGTGCAGGTCGCGGGCACGCGTCTTCTGCCGAGCAGGGCGTCGCTGTCGGTGGCGGGCAACAACGTCGATCTGAACGGCAGCTTCGGCGCGCCCGACGACCGCCTGCGCTTCAAGGTGGATGCGCCCGCGCTGGAGCGGCTCGGCTTTGGCATCGCGGGCACGGCGAAGGCGGACGGCGATGTGACCGGCTCGATCGCGCATCCGAACATTGCGGCGAACTATCAGGCCGATGGCGTCGTTTTCGGCGCGAACCGCGTCGGCCATGCGGAAGGCCGAGCGGATATCCGCGACGGCGCGAACGGCGCGCTCGTCTTCACGCTGAAGGCGCGCGACGCGAGCACGGAGGGCGTCGAAGTCGCGAACCTCGACGCGAACCTGAACGGCACGCGCGCGCATCACACGCTCGACGTCACCGCGACGGGCAAGGTGCGCGGCCAGCCGGTGAATCTCGCGCTCGGCGCGGCGGGCAAGTTCACCGATGCGCCCGACGGCCCGCACTGGGACGGCGCGATCACGAAGCTGTCGAACAAGGGCACGCCGTCGCTGAATCTCGAATCGCCGCTGACGGTGAGTTATGGCCCGAAGCGCCTCGTGCTCGGCGCAACGCGGCTGGTCGCGGAAGGCGCGGTGCTGAACCTGAAGTCGTTTGCAATGGAAAACGGCCGTCTGCAATCGGCGGGCACGCTCACGAACCTGTCCGTGCCGCACCTGCTCGACGTGCGCCAGGAACTGACGGGCGCGGAGCCGCCGATCCGCACCGACCTCGTCTTCGACGGCGACTGGAACTTCTCGCTCGGCGCGACCGCGACGGGCTACGCGCAGGTCAAGCGCCGTGGCGGCGACGTGACGATCGACGGCACGCGCGGTCTCTCCGCGCTCGGCATCACGGATATCGTGGCGCGCGCGGACTTCACCGGCGGCAATCGCCTGAACGCGTCGCTGCATGCGCAGGCGAGCCGTATCGGCGTGATCGAGGCGAACGTGCACACGCCGCTCGTCAATCGCGACGGCATGCTCACCCTCGACGACAACGCGCCGCTCACCGGCGCGATCGACGCGAACATTCCCGAACTGCGCACGACGGGCGGGCTGCTCGGCGCGAGCTATCTGCTGGGCGGGAAGATCGCGCTCAAGCTCGTGATCGCGGGGATCGTCGCGAAGCCGAATCTGTCGGGCTCGCTCACCGGCGACAACCTGTCCGCGACGGTCGTCGATCAGGGCGTGCAGCTCAAGGACGGCATCATTCGGATCGCGTTGTCGGAGAATCTCGTCGATTTGCAGAAGGTCGAGTTCCACGGCGCGAGCGGCACGTTGCGCGCGACCGGAAAGGTGCGGCTCGACCAGCAGCAACCCGATCTGACCGCAAGCATCATCGCCGACAAGCTGGAACTGTTCGCGTCGCCGGACCGCGAGCTGATGCTGTCGGGCAGCGCCTCCATCGCGAACGCGGGTCTGCAGGGCGGCATGGCGATCGACGGCAAGTTCACCGTCGATCACGCGCTCATCGACCTGCCGGAATCCTCGGCACCCTCACTCGGCGACGATGTCGTGATCGAGCGCCCCGATGGCACGATCAAGGGCGGCAATCAGCCGATCACGGCGGCGACGGAGAAACCGGTCGGGCCGTTCACGCCGCGCGCGAATATCGCCATCAATCTCGGCGATCGCTTCCGTTTCAAGGGCGCGGGCGCGGATCTCGGCCTTGCGGGCACCATCACGGCGATGAGCGCGCCGAACATGCCGCTGCGCGCCGTCGGCAACGTGCGCGTGACGCCGGGTTCCACGTATACGGCGTTCGGGCGCAAACTCAATATCGAGAACGGCTTCTTCACGTTCAACGGGCCGGTCGCGAATCCGGGTCTGAATATTCTTGCGATGCGGCGCAATCAGGAGGTCGAGGCGGGCGTTCAGGTGACAGGCACGGTGCAGGCGCCGGTCGCGAAGCTGATTTCCGAGCCGAACGTGCCCGACAACGAAAAGCTGTCGTGGCTGCTGTTCGGGCATGGTACGGATCAGGGCAACAACGTCGGCCAGCAGAGCGCCATGACGAGCGCGCTTGCGTTGCTCGGCAGCACGAGCGGCAAGCGCATCGCGCAGACGTTCGGGCTCGACGAGTTCACGATCGGATCGAGCGAGGTCGGGCTGACCGATCCGCAGGTCGTGATGGTCTCGAAGGCCATCAACGAGCGGCTCGTGATCGGCTATGAGCAGGGACTGCAATCGGCGAGCAATGCGGTGAAGGCTACGTTGAACCTGTCGCGCTTCTGGGCCGTGACGGCGTATGGCGGGACGTACCAGGGCGTCGATCTGTCCTATACGCGGCGGTTCAATTCGTGGACGCGCTTGTGGGCGTCGTCTTCGTCGGCAGCGCGGGCGTCGGCGGCGGATTCCGCGTCCGCGCCGGAACCGGACTGACATCCCGCGCTCCTCGACGAAAAAAGGGCACGCGATTCGCGTGCCCTTTCTGTTTCTCAAATTGCGCTTTCGACGCGTCTTACTTCACCCGCATGCCCGGCTTCGCGCCGCTGTGCGGCTCGAGAATGTAGAGCCCGGGCTCGGCCTTCTCGTCGGTCGCCGACGCCGCGAGCACCATCCCCTCCGACAGCCCGAACTTCATTTTGCGAGGCGCGAGGTTCACGACCATCACGGTGAGCTTGCCGATCAGATCCTGCGGCTGATACGCCGACTTGATGCCCGAGAACACGTTGCGTGTCTTGTCCTCGCCGACGTCGAGCGTCAGTTGCAGCAGCTTGTCGGAGCCTTCGACCGTCTTACAATCGACGATCTTCGCGATGCGCAGATCGACCTTCGCGAAGTCGTCGATGGAGATGACGCCTGGTTCGTCCTGCGTTTTCGCGACGGTCTTGGCGGCAGCGGGCGCGGCCGTTTCAGCGGCCGGCGCGAGCGATTCGCGATTCGCGGCCAGCAAAGCCTCGATCTGTTTCGGATCGACGCGCGTCGTCAGATGCTTGTACGCGTTGATCGCATTGGCCGATGACAGCGGCTTCGCGGCATCGGCCCAGACGAGCGGCGCGATGCCGAGGAACGCCTCGACCGATTCCACCAGCTTCGGCAGCACCGGCTTCAACGCGAGCGACAGCAGGCGGAACGCTTCGAGGCTCACACTGCACGTCTCGTGCAGCGCGACGGCGTTCGCCGGGTCTTTCGCCTGTTCCCACGGCTTGGCGGAATCGACGTAGGCGTTGACGGCATCGGCGAGCTCCATCGTCGTGCGCAACGCGCGGCCGTACTCGCGCGATTCGTAGAAGCCGGCGATCTGCGCAATCGCCCCGCGCAATTGCGCGACGAGCGGATGATGCATCGCGCTGTCCTGCACGCGGCCGTCGAAGCGCTTGATGAGGAACCCCGCCGCGCGGCTCGCGATGTTCACGTATTTGCCGACGAGATCGCTGTTCACGCGCGCCTGGAAGTCTTCGAGGTTCAGGTCGATGTCTTCCATCGTGCTGTTGAGTTTCGCCGCGAAGTAGTAGCGCAGCCACTCGGGATTCAGGCCCGTGTCGATCACGCTCTGCGCGGTGATGAAGGTGCCGCGCGACTTCGACATCTTCGCGCCATCGACGGTCAGAAAGCCGTGCGCGAACACGTTGGTCGGCGTGCGATGACCGGAGAACTCCAGCATCGCCGGCCAGAACAGCGTGTGGAAATACAGAATGTCCTTGCCGATGAAGTGGTACTGCTCGGCCTTCGCGCCCGGCTTCACCCACTCGTCGAAATTCACGCCGATGCGATCCGCGAGATTCTTGAAACTCGCGTAATAGCCGACCGGCGCGTCGACCCAGACATAGAAGTATTTGCCCGGCGCGCCCGGAATCTCGAAGCCGAAGTAGGGCGAGTCGCGCGAGATGTCCCAGTCGGCGAGCTTGGCTTCGCCCTTGTCGCCGAGCCACTCGCGCATCTTGTTGGTGGCTTCGGGCTGCGCGAGGCCGCTCACCCAGCCGCGCAGGAATTCCTCGCAGCGCGGATCGGAGAGCTTGAAGAAGTAATGCGTCGAGGTCTTGCGGATGGGCGTCGCGCCCGACACGACCGAATACGGGTTGATGAGTTCGGTCGGCTGATAGGTCGAGCCGCAGACTTCGCAGTTGTCGCCGTATTGATCCTTTGCGCCGCACTTCGGGCACTGGCCCTTGATGAAGCGGTCCGGCAGGAACATTTCCTTGACCGGATCGTAGGCCTGCTCGATGTCGCGTGCCTCGATCAGGCCCGCTTGCTGAAGCGAGCCGTAGATCGTGTTGCAGAGGGCGCGATTCTCCTCGGCATCGGTCGAATAATAGTTATCGAACGAAATGCCGAAGCTGTCGAAGTCACGTTTGTGCTCTTTCCACACGCGCTCGATGAGTTGTTTCGGCGTGATGCCTTCCTTTTCGGCGCGCAGCATGATCGGCGTGCCGTGGGTGTCGTCCGCGCCGACGTAGTAGACCTCATGGCCATGCATTCGCAGCGTCCGAACCCAGATATCCGTCTGAATGTACTCGACCATGTGGCCGATATGAATCTGACCGTTCGCGTAAGGCAACGCGGACGTGACGAGGATCTGGCGGCGGCCGCTTTCGATGGCGGAGGCGGCAGGCGCGGCGGTGGCAGTGGCTGAAATCGGTGCTGACATAAAGGCGCGGCCCGTGTCGAGTGCTTGGGGTTGGGGAAAAAGCGGATTTTGATTTTAGCAGGGCGGGGGGAGGGGACGCGCGGGGCAGCGTTGGAAGGCGGGATTGGAGGCTTGCTGACTACGGCGGCTCAACGTCCACATGCCGCGGGTCGACCGTCTGCTCGACCCGCGTCATTCGTCGAAGCTCGAAGCGATGGAAGCCGCGTTTCTTTCATTGGGCAAGCGGCTGAACATCTCGTTGGCGATCGCGATTCGCGCGCCCAAAAAAAACCGGGGTCCAATCGGGCCCCGGAGCAACAACGACAAGAGGAGAATGGCAGGTGATGGCCTCGCCATCCACCCACCGTAGAGAAAGACAGCGGCACTGCGTCCAAGTTTCAAATTTTTTTCAGACGACTGAACTCCGCGGACTCCAGCTTTCCGCCGCCGCGTTCACGGCGACGCATTCTCCTTTTAAATCAATTGCTTTATTGCACCTGACCCGGCTGCGCCGTGGCACGCAGATAGATTTCCACGCGGCGATTCTGCGCGCGGCCGGCTTCCGTCGAATTGTCCGCGATCGGCTGGTTCTGGCCCATGCCCGACGCCGAGAGACGTTGCGCCGGCACGCCGTGCGTCGCGATGTACGACGCCACGCTCTGCGCGCGGTTCTGCGACAGCGTCTGGTTGTAAGCCGCCTGGCCGGTGTTGTCCGTATGGCCGATGACGTTTGCGATCAGCTCCGGATGCTGCTGCATCGTCTGCGTGACGGAATTCAGCACCGGATCGAACGACGGCTTGATTGCATAGCTGTTCGTATCGAACGAAATCGAATTGGGGATGTTCACCTTGAGCGAGCCGTCCTGCTGCTCGGTCACTTGCGTGCCCGTGCCCTTCGAGTCGCCCGAAATCTTGTTCTTGATCGACTGCCAGTTGTAGCCGGTGATGCCGCCCACCGCCGCGCCCGTGGCCGCGCCGATCGCCGCGCCCTTGCCGCCGCCGAAAATGGCGCCGATGCCCGCGCCGGTTGCGGCCCCCACGCCCGTGCCGACCGCCGTGTTGGTGCCTTGCTGCGAAGCGCAGCCGGCGACGAGTGCCCCGGCCACGGCGAACACGGACAGACGAGTGAAGAATTTGGTGTTCATCTTAATCTCCTTGAATCGACAAGCGTTTCGGCGCGAGAAGCGCCGACAGTGCGAAAGGGTCTTCGGACCAGCCTCCGGATGAGCCTCTACAATAATGAGAAGAGGCATCCGGCTGCCCGATGCGATGCGTCCCCGGAAAGATTTGCAGCGGGATAGTGCAGTGCCCGCGCGTCACGCGCAACGGTGCTAACAAATACTTTCAATTTCTTCAGTTTGTGTTGCGCGCCGCAGGCCGCTAGCAACAATCGTTCCATGGAGTTTCGATGAGCATTGACCGCGCGAAGATCGACACCGCACTCGCCACACTGACCGATCCCAACACCAACCGCAAGTTCGTCGATACGAAGAGCATTCGCAACGTGTCCGTCGACGGGGCGAACGTCGCGGTGAGCGTCGTGCTCGGCTATCCGGCGAGAACGCAGTTCGCCCTCATCCGCGAGCAGGTGCAGAGCGTGTTGCGTCAGGTGCCCGGCGTCGCGAACGTGACCGTGGACGTGTCGTCGCAGGTCGTCGCCCACGCGGTGCAGCGCGGCGTGAAGCTGCTGCCGAACGTCAAGAACATCATCGCGGTGGCATCGGGCAAGGGCGGCGTCGGCAAGAGCACGACGGCCGCGAATCTCGCGCTCGCGCTCGCCGCGGAGGGCGCGTCGGTCGGCATGCTCGACGCGGACATCTACGGCCCCTCGCTGCCGATGATGCTCGGCATCACCGGCCGGCCCGAATCGCCCGACAACCAGACGATGAACCCGCTCGAAGGTCACGGCATCCAGGCGAATTCGATCGGCTTCCTGATCGAGCAGGACAATCCGATGGTGTGGCGCGGCCCGATGGTGACCTCGGCGCTCGAGCAGTTGCTGCGTCAGACCAACTGGAAGGATCTCGACTACCTCGTCGTCGACATGCCGCCGGGCACGGGCGACATCCAGCTCACGCTGTCGCAGAAGGTGCCGGTGACGGGCGCGGTGATCGTGACGACGCCGCAGGACATCGCGCTGCTCGATGCGAAGAAGGGCTTGAAAATGTTCGAGAAGGTCGGCATTCCGATTCTCGGCATCGTCGAGAACATGAGCACGCACATCTGCTCGCATTGCGGTCACGAAGAGCACATCTTCGGCGCGGGCGGCGGCGAGCGCATGGCGAAGGAATACGGCGTCGAGATTCTCGGCCAGTTGCCGCTCGATATCTCCATTCGCGAGCGCACCGACGCCGGCCAGCCGAGCGTCGTGTCGCAGCCGGAAAGCCGTATCGCCGAGACGTATCGCGCGATCGCGCGTCGCGTGGCGATTTCGATCGCCGAGCGTCAGCGCGACATGACTTCGAAGTTCCCGAGCATCGTCGTGCAGAACACCTGATTTCGAGCATTCGATCGAATCTGCGCGAGCCTTGTGCAATGCGGCTCGCGGTATCATGTCGCCTTCGATGCGCGGCAGCGTGGACGCACGGGGCGTCGGCGGGCCGCCGAGAGGATCGCATGGGACACAGGTTCGACGGGAGGGCGCTTCACGCCTTGATCGCGATGACCGCTTGCAGCGTCATGCTGAGCGGTTGCGGCCTCATCTTCCAAAATCACGAAAAACGCGCAGACGCGGTGCTGCAACCGACGCCCGGCAACGCGACGCGCGGCACCGTCACGCTGATCGAGCGCTCGGACGGTGTGCAGGTGTCCTACAACCTGACCGACATGCCGCCGAACAGCGATCACGCGCTGACCGTTCACGAGCGCGGCGACTGCATCGCCGTCAACGAGCAGGATGCAAGCCCGGTGTTCGCGCTGCCGTCGGAGCGCAGACGGGCGTCGTCGCGTGTCGAAGGCGAACTCGGCAATATCCACGCGGACGCGACCGGCGCTGCGACGGGCTTCATCGTCGCGACCGACGTGTCGCTCGACGGCGTGCGCTCGGTCATTTCGCGCGCGATCATGCTGCATCGCGAAGCGGTGGACCCTTACGCGAGCGCGCCGCACAACGTGGGGCCTGCGCTCGCTTGCGGCGTAATTCGCCGCTGACATAGCGCCCGTTCGCACCGCACCCGCCGCTGCCGCCCGATCGCGTAAAATACGCGCTTTCGTCTGGCCCGCGCGGCGAGCATCGCCGCCGGAGGCCTTGCCCGTTTCACCGCAGGCGGCGGTCGCGAGACCCGAGCCGTTCACCGTTGAGTAGCGTCCCTATGAGCATCAAATCCGACAAGTGGATTCGCCGCATGGCCGAAGAGCACCGAATGATCGAGCCGTTCGTGCGCGATCAGGTGCGCGTGAGCGAGGACGGCCGCAAGATCGTGAGCTACGGCACGTCCAGCTACGGCTACGACATCCGCGTCGCCGACGAATTCAAGATCTTCACGAACATCAATTCCACGATCGTCGATCCGAAGAACTTCGACGAGAAATCGTTCGTCGACTTCAAGGGCGATGTCTGCATCATTCCGCCGAATTCCTTCGCGCTCGCACGCACGGTCGAATATTTCCGCATTCCGCGCTCGTGCCTGACCGTGTGCCTCGGCAAATCGACGTATGCGCGCTGCGGGATCATCGTCAACGTGACGCCGTTCGAGCCGGAATGGGAAGGGTACGTGACGCTCGAATTCTCGAATACGACACCTTTGCCTGCCAAAATCTACGCAAACGAGGGCGTCGCCCAAGTCCTGTTCTTCGAAAGCGATGAAATGTGCGAGACATCGTACGCGGATCGCGGCGGGAAGTATCAAGGGCAGCACGGCGTGACGCTGCCGAAAACCTGATCATCGCCGCGCTTTAAGAAACGCATACGGCAAACGCTTGTCGAAGGACCGCTGGCTTCGAGATAAGACTCGGGCAGCGGTCGTTCCATTTGGAGAATCGCCTCATGAAGTTCCGCTTTCCCGTCGTCATCATCGACGAAGACTTTCGCTCCGAGAACATTTCGGGTTCCGGCATCCGGGCGCTCGCCGAGGCGATCGAGAAAGAAGGCGCCGAAGTCCTCGGCCTGACGAGCTACGGCGACCTCGCCGCGTTCGCGCAGCAGTCGAGCCGCGCGTCGTGCTTCATCTTGTCGATCGACGACGACGAGCTGCTGCCCTACGCGGACAACGTCGTCGTGGAGGGCGACACGCCCGAGCTGGCATCGGCCATCGTCGCGCTGCGCGCGTTCATCAACGCCGTGCGCCGCCGCAACGCCGATATCCCCATCTTCCTGTACGGCGAAACGCGCACCTCGCGCCACTTGCCCAACGACATCCTGCGCGAGCTGCACGGCTTCATCCACATGTTCGAGGACACGCCCGAATTCGTCGCGCGACACGTGATCCGCGAAGCGAAGGTGTATCTCGATTCGCTCGCGCCGCCGTTCTTCAAGGAACTGGTGCAGTACGCGGAGGAGGGCTCGTATTCGTGGCACTGTCCCGGACACTCGGGCGGCGTTGCGTTCCTGAAGAATCCGCTCGGGCAGATGTTTCACCAGTTCTTCGGCGAGAACATGCTGCGCGCGGACGTGTGCAATGCCGTCGACGAACTCGGCCAGCTGCTCGATCACACCGGTCCGGTCGCGGCGTCCGAGCGTAACGCGGCGCGCATCTTCAGCGCGGATCATCTCTTTTTCGTGACCAATGGCACGTCGACGTCGAACAAGATCGTGTGGCACGCGACCGTCGCGCCGGGCGATATCGTCCTGGTCGACCGCAACTGCCACAAGTCGATCCTGCACGCGATCACGATGACCGGCGCGATCCCGGTGTTCCTCACGCCGACGCGCAACCATTTCGGCATCATCGGGCCGATTCCGCGCGACGAATTCAAGCCGGAAAACATTCGCAGGAAGATCGAGGCGAATCCGTTCGCCCGCGAGGCGCTCGCGAAGAACCCGAAGATCAAGCCGCGCATTCTGACGATCACCCAGAGCACGTATGACGGCGTGATCTACAACGTCGAGATGATCAAGGATCTGCTCGGCGACATGCTCGACACGCTGCACTTCGACGAAGCCTGGCTGCCGCACGCCGAGTTCCACTCGTTCTATCAGGACATGCACGCGATCGGCGCGGGCCGTCCGCGCACGGGCGCACTCGTGTTCGCGACGCACTCGACGCACAAGCTGCTCGCCGGCATTTCGCAGGCGTCGCAGATTCTCGTGCAGGACAGCGAGAACAGCACGTTCGACCGCCATCGTTTCAACGAGGCGTATCTGATGCACACGTCGACCTCGCCGCAATACGCGATCATCGCGTCATGCGATGTCGCCGCCGCGATGATGGAGGCGCCGGGCGGCACGGCGCTCGTCGAGGAATCGATTGCCGAAGCGCTCGATTTTCGCCGCGCGATGCGCAAGGTCGATGCCGAATACGGCGAGGACTGGTTCTTCAAGGTCTGGGGTCCGGATGCGCTGGCGGAAGAGGGTATCGGCGATCGCGAGGACTGGATGCTGAAGCCAAACGACCGCTGGCACGGCTTCGGCGCGCTCGCCGAAAACTTCAACATGCTCGACCCGATCAAGGCGACGATCATCACGCCGGGACTCGACGTGGACGGCGAGTTCGGCGAGAGCGGCATCCCGGCCGCGATCGTGACGAAATATCTGGCGGAGCACGGCATCATCGTGGAAAAGACGGGGCTTTACTCGTTCTTCATCATGTTCACGATCGGCATCACGAAGGGCCGCTGGAACTCGATGGTCACCGAGCTTCAGCAGTTCAAGGACGACTACGACAACAATCAGCCGCTGTGGCGCGTGCTGCCGGAGTTCGTCGCGCAGCATCCGTCGTATGAGCGCATCGGCCTGCGCGATCTGTGCGGGCAGATTCACAGCGTCTATCGCGCGAACAATATCGCGCGTCTGACGACGGAGATGTATCTGTCGAGCATGGAACCGGCGATGAAACCGTCAGAAGCGTTTGCGAAGCTCGCGCACCGTGAGATCGACCGCGTGCCGATCGACGAACTCGAAGGCCGCGTCACGTCGATCCTGCTCACGCCGTATCCGCCGGGCATCCCCTTGCTGATTCCGGGCGAGCGCTTCAATCGCACGATCGTCGATTATCTGCGTTTCGCGCGCGAGTTCAACGAGCGGTTCCCGGGATTCCACACGGATATTCACGGGCTCGTCGGCGAGATGATCAACGGGCGTATCGAGTATTTCGTCGATTGCGTGCGCGATTGATGTTTCGCTGACCCGTTGCAAAAACAAACGGCCCGTTCAGAACGGGCCGTTTGTCGTTTCAGGAACGCCGATCGTTCAGATCAGGCCTTCCGCTTTCATCGCCGCTTGCACGCCCGCACGCGCGCCCACACGTTCCTGATAGGCGACCAGCGCGGGCCACTTGCCGAGGTCGAGATCGATGTGCTTTGCCCAGCCGAGCACGGTGAAGAGGTACGCATCGCCGATGCTGAATTCGTTGCCGAGCAGGAATTGCTTGTCGTCGACTTGCTGCGCCACGTAGGCGAGACGGCGCTCGAGATTGGCCATCGCCGCTGCTTTCCAGTCGCTGCTCGCGGCCGGATTGAAGAACGGCGAGAAGTTCTTGTGCAGTTCCGTGCCGATAAACGTCAGCCAGCTTTGCAGGCGATAACGCGCCATGCCGTCGTTGAGCGGCGCGAGATGCTTCGCCGGGACCTGGTCGGCGATGTACTGCATGATCGCGGGGCCTTCGGTGAGCAGCTCGCCGCTGTCGAGCAGGAGCGCGGGCACGTAGCCCTTCGCATTGATCTTGCTGAAATCCGCGCCGCTCGCGGTGAGTTTGGTCTTGAGATCGACGGCTTCGATTTCATAAGGCAGCCCCGATTCTTCAAGCGCGATGTGCGATGCGAGGGAACAGGCGCCTGCTTTGTAGAACAGTTTCAAAACAATTTCTCCAGGATGAGTCGGCACGATTATGAATGAACTCGTTTCGGCGTGGCTGAATGGTTTGTGAAATTGTCTGTGTCGTGGGTGGAGATAAAGGCTTGCAAGAAATCGGACTCTTCGTGCATTTGTTTTGGATTGCGAAGTATAGGATCGGTTTGTTTTCGATCGATTTTGAGGGGACGTATGGGTACAAGGCCTTCGTTCGCCGGCGCCTGTCTGCTTTCTCCGCAGTGCGAGTCAGTGTCGCGGAAGTCGGAAAGGAATCATCGTCGTGAAAGGACACGGCTGGTCCAATGCGCGAGGACATGTCACTCTGTGGGACGGAAGTTTCTGCTCGGATGCATGTCACTTGCTTCGCGACCCTGACAACGGCCTCTTTGTTCCGGAGACGGCGTCGCTATGGGTGCTGCATTAAATTTTGCGAGGACCGCTGGTCCCACGCTCCTCGCCTTGAGCCAACTTGCGAGTGCGACCTCAGTCAGCCAGGAACGACGCGAACGCCTCCGCAAGCGCTTATCTGGAGGCGGGCGATTTGCCGATCGGGGCCTACGACGCCATCGACCGCCTGGCGACCGAGCACGCGAACCGTAAGTACGGCGGTTCGATCGAATCGGAGTTCGGCACGAAGAAATGCATCGGTTTCTTCGAAAGCGATGCACTGCACGATCTGGCCTCGAAGGTGACCCGCTCGAAGTCGCGAGCCCGTTAATCGATCACGAACTTTCGCTGCAACGTCGGGCCGGCAGCCGGCGGCATCGCGAACTCGGCATCGTCGGCCATATCGTGCAGCGCGATCTCGATGCTCTCGCACATCGCGTTCAGCGCGAGGTCGTTCTCTTCGAGTCCGAACGGATCTTCGATCTGCGCGGCGATCGCTTCCAGCGCCATGAACGCATACGCGACGAGCAGCGCGAACAACGGCGTGAGCACACCCGCGCCATCGACCAGCCCGAACGGCAGCATCACACAGAAGAGATAGATCGTGCGATGAATCATCACCGAGTAGGAAAACGGCAGCGGCGTGCTCGCAATGCGCTCGCATCCGCCGATCACATCGGAAAGCGCGTTCAGATTGTGCTGAATCGCGAGCATCGCATAGCCGTCGAGCGCGCCTTCGCGCCGGCGTTCCGCGACCCACTCGCCGAGCAAGAGCAGAATCATCGCGGGCCGGTATTTCGCCGCCGCGACGCGCGCGTGCAGTTCGGATGGCAATCGCGGAGAAAGATCGGCGAGCGCATCGGTGCCGCGCAACTGATGTCGAAGCGCATGCGCCAGTGCTCCGAGCGCCGCGAGGAAGCGATGCGACTGACCGCGCTCGGGAGGCGCCGGCAGCGACAGCACTTGCTGCGCCAGCGCGCGCGACGTATTGAGCAACGTTCCCCACAGCTTCCGGCCTTCCCACCAGCGCTCGTAACTCGCGCTATTGCGAAACCCGAGAAACACGGCGAGCGCGATGCCCACGAGCGCGAACGGCGGCGTGCCGAGCCCGATCGGATAGTAGCGCATGTGGTCGTGCATGAAGATCGCCGCCACCGAAAGCGCGAAGATCAGCCCGAGGCGCGGCAGCAGTTGCGGCAGGACAGAGCCGCGCCACACGAACAGCAGTCGAAACCAGTTGAGCGCGGGGCGGATGATCATGACGGAGCGTTTCGATAAGCGCGAGTGCGTGACATCCGATTATCTCGGAAATGCCGGGCGCCGAGCAGGGACGTGACGCCGCGTCCGGCAATAAAAAGGCCGTCCTTGCGAACGGCCCTCGATGTCACGAGGCAAAGGTGACGACTGGCAATGCGATCAAAGCGCCGCGCGCGCCGCCTTCGCCGCCGCGCGCACCTGATCCGGCGCGGTGCCGCCTGGGTGATTGCGGCTCGCGACCGATCCCTCGAGCGTCAGATACTCGAACACGTCCTCACCGATCAGATGTGCGACGTTCGGCAGTTCGCGACGCATTTCTTCGAGCGACAGGTCGGCGATATCGCACTCGCGATCCACGCAAATGCGCACGGCATGCGCGACCGCTTCGTGCGCGTCACGGAAGGGCAGGCCGCGCTTCACGAGGTAATCCGCGAGATCGGTGGCGGTCGAGAAGCCTTGCAGTGCCGCCGCGCGCATCGCTTGCGGCTTCACGGTGATGCCGGCCGCCATTTCCGCGAAGATGCGCAGCGTGTCCGCGACCGTATCGACGGTATCGAACAGCGGTTCCTTGTCTTCCTGATTGTCCTTGTTGTACGCGAGCGGCTGGCCTTTCATCAGCGTGAGCAGCGCCATGAGATGGCCGTTCACGCGGCCGGTCTTGCCGCGCGCGAGCTCGGGCACGTCGGGGTTCTTCTTCTGCGGCATGATCGACGAACCCGTGCAGAAGCGGTCCGCCAGATCGATGAAGCCGACGCGCGGGCTCATCCACAGCACGAGTTCTTCGGAGAAGCGCGACACGTGCGTCATGACGAGCGCGGCCGCCGCGGTGAATTCGATCGCGAAATCGCGGTCGGACACGGCATCGAGCGAATTCGTGCAGATGCCGTCGAAGCCGAGCGTCTTCGCGACCGCGTGACGATCGATCGGATAGCTCGTGCCGGCCAGCGCCGCCGCGCCCAGCGGCAGACGGTTCACGCGACGGCGCAGATCGCGCATGCGCTCGGCATCGCGCGAAAACATCTCGACGTAGGCGAGAAGGTGATGACCGAACGTCACCGGCTGCGCCACTTGCAGATGCGTGAAGCCCGGCATGATGGTGTCGGAATGCTTCTCGGCCATGTCGATGAGCGCGAGACGCAAATCCTTGAGCAAGTCGTCGATACGGTCGATTTCGCCGCGCAGCCACAGCCGGATATCCGTTGCGACCTGATCGTTGCGCGAGCGGCCGGTGTGCAGGCGCTTGCCGGCATCGCCGATCAGGGCCGTCAGCCGCGCTTCGATGTTCAGATGCACGTCTTCCAGATCCAGCTTCCACTCGAACTCGCCGCGCTCGATTTCGCCCTTGATCTGCGTCATGCCGCGCTCGATGGCGGCAAGATCCTCGGCGCCGATGATCTTCTGCGCCGCGAGCATCGACGCGTGCGCGAGCGAGCCCTGAATGTCGACGAGCGCAAGTCGATTGTCGAAGAACACCGACGACGTATAGCGCTTGACGAGCTCCGACATCGGCTCGGAGAAGCGAGCCGACCAGGCTTCGCCTTTTTTGTGGAGTTGGGACGTCATGGTGATTTTCTCAGCGGAGGGTTTGGCTTCGATTCGGCTTCAAGAGGTCGAAAATTTTAACATTCGGGACTATTCGGACCCGACGAGAATCACCAGCTTCAGATCCTCCCGGTGAGCCGGCTTGAACGTGATCTGATTGAACACGACAGGCCCGCGCGACGGGTGATTGAACGCGCGCTCGCCACCTTCGCGCTCGAACACGTCCTGCGACGCCCAGAAGCGCGCGAAGGCGTCGCTCGCGGCGCTCAGACTGTCGATGAGCGCGCGGGTCGGCGCATCGTTCAGATGGCGGATCGAATCGGCGCGGAATTCGGCGGCGAGGCGTCGCGCGCGCGTCTCCCAATCGACGATCAGCGCGCGCGCCGCCGGCGACGTGAACGTGTAGGTCAGAAGATTGCGGTCATGGTCGCCGTCCAGCCAGCCGACGAACAGCGCCGACGCATGCTCGTTCCAGCGCAGCGCGTTCCACTGGCGGTCGAGCACATAGGCCGGTGCGCCGATCAGCGCGACCGTCTGCAGCAGCGCGGCGGGCGCGTCCTGGCTGGCGGGATCGGGCTCGGCGGGGTCGCGCTGGGCGGCGAGCTCGAACAGATACGCGCGTTCGGCGCGCGACAACTGCAGCGCGACGGCGATACGCGCAAGTGCATCGGCGGAAGCGGACACCGGACGGCCCTGCTCGATCCAGGTGTACCAGGTCGGGCTCACGCCGCACAATTGCGCGACTTCCTCCCGGCGCAGGCCGGGCGTGCGGCGGCGCGGACCGCCCGCGAGGCCGACTGCCTGCGGCGACAGCCTTTCGCGATGCGCGCGGATAAATTCCCCGAGCGCATGCGCGGGCGTTTCGGCGAGGGGTTCGTTTTTGTCGGTGAGGTTCATTCAAACGTCGACAGGTGGTTTATATACCAGGATACATTCACAACTTGTACTGGTACAAAGCGGGCTCTATTGTAGCGGCAGACCTTCCCCACATCGAACCGGAGAACGCGATGAAACACCACGATCAGGTCGCCGACGCATTCGGCAGCACGGCCGCCGCCTATCTCACGAGCGCCGTCCACGCGAGCGGTGCCGATCTGCAGAGCCTTGCCGCGACTTTCGCGGCCACGTGCGGCAACGCGGTCGTGCTCGACATGGGCTGCGGCGCGGGTCACGCGAGCTTCGCGATCGCGCCGCATGTACGCGAGATCGTCGCGTACGACATCGCGCCGCAGATGCTCGCGACGGTCGAGGCCGCCGCGAAGGAACGCGGTCTGACGACGATCCGGACACAGCAAGGCGCCGCTGAAACGCTGCCGTTCGCCGACGGCACGTTCAACTGGGCCGTGAGCCGCATGAGCGCGCACCACTGGCGGGACGTGCCGGCCGCGTTGAAGGAAGCGCATCGCGTGCTGAAGCCGGGCGGGCGGCTCAGGTTCATCGATATCGCGGGCATCGACGATCCGCTTTACGACACGCACATCCAGGCGATCGAACTCCTGCGCGATGCGTCGCACATCCGCGACTATCGCGCCGACGAATGGATCGCCATGCTCGACGCCGCCGGTTTCGACGCGCAGGTGACGGAGCGCTGGCGCATTCCGCTGGAGTTCGAGTCGTGGGTGACGCGCATGCGCACGCCGGCCGAGCGCGTGACGGCAATCAGATCGATGTGGAAAAGTGCGCCCGATGAAGTGCGCCAGTATTTCGGCGTGAAGGACGATTGCTCGTTCGAGCTGGACGCGATGATGATCGAGGCGAAACGAAGGGATTGAGAAAAACGGCGTCGCGCGGCACCGCACGACGCCGTCCTCAATCAACCCGTATTGCGCAAACCCGCGGCGATCCCGTTGATCGTCAGGTGAATCCCGCGACGCAGGCGCACGTTCTGATCGCCCGCGCGGTGGCGCTTAAGCAGCTCGACCTGCAAGTGGTTGAGCGGATCGAGATACGGGAAGCGGTTCTTGATCGAGCGCGCGAGCAGCGGGTTGTCGGAGAGTCGCTCGCCTTTGCCGGTGATTTCCGCGAGCACGTTCGACGTGCGCTCATGCTCCGCGACGATCTTGTCGAACACGGTCTTGCGCAGCTTTCTGTCGGTGACGAGCTGCGCATAGCGCGACGCAACCGCGAGATCCGTCTTCGCGAGCACCATGTCCATGTTCGACAGCAGGTTCTTGAAGAACGGCCACGTCTTGTGCATCTTGCGAAGCGTGGCGAGGCGCTTCGCGCGTTCGTCGTCGGAGCCGGACTTATCGAGATACGCCGTCACCGCGCTGCCGAAGCCGTACCAGCCCGTCAGCAGCAAACGGCACTGACCCCATGAAAAGCCCCACGGAATCGCGCGCAGATCCTCGATCTTGCGCTGCTTCGGATCCTGCAGCTTGCGCGACGCCGGCCGGCTGCCGATGTTCAGCTCCGCGATTTCCGAGATCGGCGTCGAGAGGAAGAAGTAGTCGGTGAAGCCGGGCGTCTCGTAGACGAGCGCGCGGTACGCGGCCATCGCCGAATCGGAGAGCGTTTGCATCGTCGCTTCGAATTGCGGCAACTGCGCGGGCGCGTTCTCGTGCGGCAGCAGCGATGCTTCGAGCGTCGCGGCGACGACCGTCTCCAGATTGCGCCGCCCGATTTCCGCGTTGGCGAACTTGCTCGCGATCACTTCGCCTTGCTCGGTCAGGCGGATTTGTCCGTCGACGGTGCCGGGCGGCTGCGACAGGATCGCCTGATAGGTCGGGCCGCCGCCGCGCCCGACCGTGCCGCCGCGGCCGTGGAACAGACGCAGGGTCGTGCCGCGTTCCTTGAAGAGCGTGACCAGCGCCAGTTCCGCGCGATACAGCTCCCAGTTCGACGTGAGGAAGCCGCCGTCCTTGTTGCTGTCGGAATACCCGAGCATCACTTCCTGCTCGTTGCCCTGATTCTCGATCAGCTTGTCGATGCCCGGCAGCGCGAAGAACTCGCCCATGATGACCGGCGCATTGCGCAAGTCCGCGATGGTCTCGAAGAGCGGAATCACCATCAGGCCGTCGCGCGGGGAGTCGTCCTTGGCGCCGAGGCAGCCTCGCAGCACGCCGGTTTCCTTCTGCAGCAGCATCACTTCCAGCAGGTCGCTGACGGTCTCGGTGTGCGAGATGATGTAGTTGCGCACCGCGCGCGCGCCGAACTTCTGGCGCGTCTCGCGCGCGGTTTCGAGCACGCCGAGTTCGCTCTTCGCGAGATCGGAATATTCGGCGTAAGGCAGACGCAGCGGACGCGGCTGCGCCAGTTCCTTCAGCAGCACCTCGCGCTTCTGCTCCTCGGGGAGCGATGCGTAATCGGCGGCGACGCCCGCGCGCGCGAGCAACTCCGCGACGACCGCCTCGTGGATATCCGAGCTCTGCCGCAAGTCGATGCTCGCGAGATGAAAGCCGAACACTTCCGCGGCGCGCGCGAGCGGCGACAGGCGCAGGATCGACATCGACGCGCCGTGATGCTCCGCGAGCGAGTCGACCAGCACGTGCAGGTCGCGCACGAATTCGGAGGCGTCGGCGTAGGGCTTCGCGCGAATCTGCGGCGCGCCCGGACCCGCGCTGCGCACCGCGACGACGCCTTCGCCGAGCCGCACGCGAGCGCTCGCCGCAAGCCGCGTATAGATGCCGATGAGCGCGCGCCGATACGGCTCGTCCGTGCGATGCGGCGACTGATCCGGCGAGGCATCGGCGAGCGCCTTCAACGCATCGCTCGAACCGGCGAGCAGGTTCGACACGGACAATTCCGCGCCGAGCTTGTGCGTCTCTTCCAGATAGTGTTCGAAGATCACGATCGCCTGACGCGTGATCGCGGTTTCGAGCGTCTCGCCGGTGACGAACGGATTGCCGTCGCGGTCGCCGCCGATCCAGCTTCCCATCTGGAAGAACGGCGGCAGGCGCACGGGCAGGCCGTGCTCGGCGAGTGCGCCTTCGATATCGGCATAGAGCGCGGGAATCTCCGCGAGGAAGGTCGCGCGATAGTAGGACAGCGCGTTGTCGATTTCATCGGTGACGGAGAGCCGCGCGTCGCGCAACATGCGCGTCTGCCACAGCGAGGTCACCCGCGCGCGCAGCACGGCTTCGTTCTGGGCGCGCTCGCGCGCCGTCAGTTCCTGATCGCGCTCCGCGAGCAGTCGCGCGATGTCATGTTGCGCATCGAGAATGCTCTTGCGCGAGACCTCGGTCGGGTGCGCGGTGAGGACCGGCACGATCAGCGCATCGCCGAAGAACTTCTCCAGCAGCTTGCGCGTCGCGCTGATGTTCTTGTGCTCGCGCATGCGCTCGATTGCATAGGCGATCGTGCCCGGCTGCGGGACCGAGCCGGCGAGCGCGTGAATGCGGCGGCGGCGGTTGTGATGCCGGTCTTCCGCGATGTTCGCGAGATGCGAGAAATAGCTGAACGCGCGTACGACGGACACCGTCTGCTCCGGCGACAACGCGCGCAGCTTCTTCTCCAGCGTCTGTGCGGCTTCGCTGTCGTCTTCGCGGCGAAACTTCACGGCCGTCTGACGAATGGCTTCCACCACGTCGAACACGGCGTCGCCTTCCTGCTCGCGCAGCACTTCACCGAGCAGGCGGCCGAGGAAGCGGATGTCCTCGAAGAGCGGGCGGTCCTTGTCGTCGCGCGTGCGGCTCGCGGATTTCGGAGCGGCTGCGCCGTTGGCGCGCGGCGCCTTCGCCCTGGTCGCAACGCGTTTGGCCGCGGCCTTGACGCCTGGCCTCGGTTTCGGCGCGATAGCCGCTTTCGATGCCTTCACGGCCGTGGCGGCCTTCGTGACGATGGGCGACGACGCCGAACGGGGCGCGTCGGAGGAGGAAGACTTGGGCAATGCGGCGTTGCGGCGCGCCGGGCGAGCCGATCCAGAAGACGTCACGTTGGGTTCCTCTCAGAAGCTGCGAAGCCAGGGCACATCGACGCGATACGGCAACCCGGACGGGCGCTGCATCGGGCAGGAAACCGCAGGCCGTGCGAACGGCCGTGCGTCAAACCGGCGACAGCATGCCGCGGCGTTCTGCGGGCGCCCGGGCGTTCATCGCGCGAAGCGGCCTGCGCCGTCGTTCACCCGGATGCAAACGCGCCACGGGCGCCCCGAAAGGCGCATCGGACAAGGCTCTCGCGCGCTGCCCGTGTGTCAGTGGACCTTGGCGTGCGTGCTACCATTGTTCGCTAATGTGTATTCATCCATCCCGTCATTCGATCGAGCATCAATGAATTCCGAGACGCATTCAACGACACCGCCCGCGAGCATCACCATCGCTTCGCGGGAAAGCCGGCTTGCGATGTGGCAGGCCGAGCATGTGCGGTGTGCGCTGCACAAATTATATCCATCTTGTGACATAAAAATCCTCGGAATGACGACGCGCGGCGATCAGATTCTGGATCGCACGTTGTCGAAGGTCGGCGGCAAAGGTCTCTTCGTGAAAGAGCTCGAAGCCGCGCTCGCCGATGGCCGCGCCGATCTCGCCGTGCATTCGCTGAAAGACGTGCCGATGGCATTGCCCGAAGGCTTCGTGCTCGGCGCCATTCTGGAGCGTGAAGATCCGCGCGATGCGTTCGTGTCGCCGCACTATGAATCGCTGGAAGCGTTGCCTGCTGGAAGCATCGTCGGCACGTCGAGCCTGCGCCGCGAAGCGATGATCCGCGCGCGCTTTCCCGAACTCGAAGTCCGTCCGCTGCGCGGCAATCTCGACACGCGTCTTTCCAAGCTCGATCGCGGCGAATATGCGGCGATCATTCTCGCGGCCGCGGGGCTGAAGCGGCTCGGGCTCGAAGCGCGCATCCGCGCGCTGCTCGATCCGTCGGAGAGCTTGCCTGCGGCGGGGCAGGGCGCGCTCGGCATCGAGATTCGCGCGGATCGCGCCGATCTCGCCGCGTGGCTCGCGCCTTTGCACGACGAACATACCGCCCTCGCGGTCGAGGCGGAACGCGCGGTGTCGCGTGCGCTCGGCGGCAGTTGCGAAGTGCCGCTCGCGGCGCATGCCGTGTGGCGCGAAGGCTCGCTGCATCTGTGCGGCGCCGTGTCGACGACCGATGGCAAGCGCGTGTTGCGCGCGGAAGAAACCGTGCGTTCGCCCGATCTCGCGGGCGCGCTCGCGCTCGGCAAGCGCGTGTCGTCGGATCTCGAAGCGCAAGGCGCGATGGACATCGTCAACGCGCTCACGACGATGAGCCGTGCCGATGCCCCCAACACCGCGCCTTCGGGGCCCAAGTCCTGATGGCGAGCGAGCGCCGCGCCACCGTCATTGTCACGCGTCCGGGCGGACAGTCGTCCGCGTTGCTCGCGCTGCTCGCGAGCGCCGGCTTCGAGACGCTGGAATTTCCGCTCATCGATATCGCGCCCGTCGCTGACGATGCGCCGCTGCGCGCCGCGCTCGACGAGCTCTTTCTGCCGCCGGGTCTGGCGGATATGCCCGCGCGTTACGCGCTCGTGGTGTTCGTGTCGCCCAATGCGATCGATCATGCGTTCACCCGGCTCGGCGCGCCGTGGCCCGCGGATCTGCCGGTCGCGGTGGTGGGTCCGGGATCGGTCGCGGCGCTCGCGCGGCAGGGCGTGCATGCGCCCGCGCATCGCGTGATCAGTCCGTCGACGGAAGAAGCGGATCCGCGTTTCGACTCGGAAGCGCTCTACACCGCGATCGAAGCGCATTTCGGCACGAACGGTCTCGAAGGCAGGCGCGTGCTGATCGTGCGCGGCGACGGCGGCCGCGAATGGCTCGCCGAGCGGCTGACCGAGGCGGGCGCGCGGGTCGAGAAAGCCGCAGCGTATCGCCGCGTGCTGCCCGAGCCGTCGATGCAGAAGTGGGAGCGCATCCACGAACTGCTCGCGGGAAAACCGCACGCATGGCTGCTGACGAGTTCCGAAGGCGTGCGCAATCTCAACGAACTCGCGCACGAACATCTCACCGCCGACGAAATCGTGCTGCTCAAACGCACGCCGGTCGTCTGCCCTCATCCGCGTATCGCCGAAGCTGCGCGGGGAGCGGGTTTTGATAGGATTACGGTGTCCGGCGCGGGCGACGAACGCATCGCACATTCGCTGGAAGCGCTGTTCCCGCTCGACACCGCCGAAAGAGCCGCGCAGGCGGCGCCACAACGCAACTCACGCGATCCGGAGGCCCACGCATACGCGAGCGCTGCAGCGAGCGCATCGAGCTCGAAGCATTCCTCATCCGCGCCGACGGACGCCCATCCGGCCAACGCGCCGGCCCACCAAACGGCTCAATCACGCATGACTGATTCGAACGATTCCAAGAAAGCCTCACCTCAGCCGAACGTGACACCGCCCTTGCCGCCGAACACGCCTTTCACGCCTTTCGAGCAGCAGAAGCGTCGCGGCGGCGCGGGCATCGTGTTGTTGTGGTTCGTCGTCGTCATTCTGGCGGTGGCGGCGGGCGCGGGCGCGTTCGTCCTGAACCGCAAGTTCGACCGCGCCGACGCGCAACTGTCGCAGCGCCTCGCCCAGTCCGACGACCAGAACGCCGATCTGCGCGCGAAAGCCGATCAGGCCGCGAGCGCGACCACCGCGCTCAACACGCAGATCATCCAGTTGCAAGGCAAGCTCAACGATGCGGAAGCGCATAGCCAGGCGCTGCAGCAGCAGTATCAGGATCTCGCCAGCAACCGCGACGACTGGACCGTCGCCGAAGTCGAGCAGATCCTGTCGAGCGCGAGCCAGCAACTGCAATTGACCGGCAACGTGCAACTCGCGCTCTTCGCGCTGCAAAGCGCCGACACGCGCCTTGCCGCGACCACCGGCCCGCAGGTCGTCGCGATCCGTAAAGCGATCGCGCAGGACATCGACAAGCTGAAGGCCACGCCCACCACCGACCTCACCGGCCTCGCGATCAAGCTCGACACGGCGATCGACCAGATCGACCAGTTGCCGCTGTCGGGCGAAGCGCCGATCGCCCGCGCCCGCGCGCAGACGGCCGAACCGGCCAACAGCGCGTCGATCGCCGCGGCGACCGGCGAGCCGCGCTGGAAGGTGCTGTGGCATCAGATCACGAACGGCATCGGCCAGCAGTTGTCGAGCCTCGTGTCGGTGCGCCGCATCGACAATGCCGACGCGATGCTCACGTCGCCCGATCAGGGCTACTTCGTGCGCGAGAACGTGAAGCTGCGTCTCTTGTCCGCGCGTCTGTCGCTCCTGTCGCGCAGCGAGCCGACGCTCAAGTCGGATCTGCATGCCGCCGATGCTGCGCTCGCGCGCTACTTCGATGCATCGTCGAAGAAAGTGCAGGCCGTGCGCGATCTCGTGAAGCAGGTCGATCAGGCGTCGCTCGCCGTCGCCGTGCCGAACCTGAACGCCAGCCTCGCCGCCGTCCATCAGTTCAAGCGAGGCGGATGATGACGATTCGTGGACTCATCTGGCTCGCCCTGCTGTTCGCCGTCGCGGTGATCGTCGCGACGGTCGGCGGCTTCAACGGCGGGCAGATCCTGCTCGTGATGCCGCCGTATCGGATCGACATGTCGCTCAACCTGTTCGCGGTGGCGCTCGTCGTGCTGTTCATCGTGCTCTACGCGATCATCCGTGCGGTGCGCGGCGTGTGGAAGATGCCGTCGCGCGTCGCCGCGTATCGCGCGCGCAGCAAGCTCGCGAAGGCGAATGCGTCGCTGCGCGATGCGATCGGGCACTTGTACGCCGGGCGCTTTTCGAAGGCCGAGAAGGCCGCGCGCGATGCGCTTTCCGTCGATGAAAACAAGGGCGCGGCCGGGCTCATCGGTGCAAACGCGGCGCACCGCCTGCACGAATACGCGCGCCGCGACGAATGGCTCGCGCAGGTCTCCGGCACGGATTGGCAGGACGCGCGCCTCATGGCGACCGCCGACATGCGCGCCGATGGCCGCGACGCCGACGGCGCGCTCGTCGCGCTCACCGAAATGCAGGCGCAGGGCGGACGGCGTATTCACGCGCAGCAGATTGCGCTGCGCGCGCAGCAGCAGTTGAAGAACTGGGGCGAAGTGCTGAAGCTCGTGCGTACGCTGGAAAAACGCGAGGCGCTGCATCCGGCGGTCGCGGTGCGGCTGCGTCAGGTGGCGGCGGAAAACCTGCTGCGCGACCGGCGGCACAATCCCGACGCGCTGCTCGAACTGTGGCAATCGCTTTCGGTGACCGAGCGCCAGTCGCCGCGTCTCGCCGATCTCGCCGCGGAGCTGCTGATCGCGCTGGATCGTCGCGCGGAGGCGAAGAAGATCGTCGAGGATGCGCTCGCGCACAACTGGGACGCGCGGCTCTTGCGGCGTTATCCGGATTGCATCGTTGGCGGCGACGCGTTCCCTTTGATCCAGCGCGCCGAAGCGTGGCAGAAGGAGCGCACCGAAGACGCCGACCTGCTCTTCACGCTCGGACGGCTGTGCCTGCATCAGCAGTTGTGGGGCAAGGCGCAGGCGTTCCTCGAATCGGCACTGAAACTCGCCGACAACGAACCGCTCAAGATCCGCACGCATCGCGCGCTCGCCCGCTTGCATGAGCAGCTCGGCGACACCGAAAAGGCGGCGGAGCATTACCGCGCGAGCGCGCTGGCGATGAACGTCGTCTGATATCGCGCTGTCTGCAGGTATTTAAGGAAGAAGCCGCATGAGCGAGGCGCCCATGCGGCTATTTTTTTAACGCCGCTATTTCCACGGTTTTTGCGTTGTCTGTACGCCAGCGCACGGGCGCCACGCGGACAAGCTGCTGTAGTTTCGTTTTACGAAAATGAAAGATGGCGCCGCGCGTTTCAGACGCTGCTGCCCGTCGACACATGGGAGGCGGCGTGAAACGAGGGCTTCGTACGTTTATCGGGCTTACGCTCGCCGTTTTTCTGTCCTGGCCCGATACCTCGCATTATTTTGCGCAGGGGGTCATCACGACAGCACCGTGGACCGGGACCTGGTCGGCCTCGCCTGACGTCACGGGCGATCCCGGCTTCAACAATCAGACGATTCGCCAGATCGTGCACACGAGTATCGGCGGCACGGCGGCGCGCCTGACGTTCTCCAATGTCTTCGGCGCGAAGCCGGTCACGCTCGGCGACGTGCATATCGCGCGCCGTGAGAGCGGAGCCCGGACGATCGCCGGCACGGATCGCGCCGCGACTTTCAACGGCCAGCCCTACGTCACGATTCCCGCGGGCGGCACGGTTCAGACCGACGCCATCCCATTTCAGGTGCCCGCACTCGCCGATATCGCCGTGAGCTTTCACATTCCGTCGCAAACGCCGCCGGGATCGACCGGCCACATCGAGGGCTTGCAGGACAACTACATCGCGCCGGGCGACGTCAGCGCGGACCCGGCGTTCGCGGGCGGCGTCGTGAACGCGGCGGGCGAGCAGTCGTATTACTTCCTCACCAATGTCGATGTAATGAACGCCGCGGCGACGGGCGCGGTGGTCACGTTCGGTGCCTCGATCACGGACGGCTTGTCATCGACGCCCAACACGAACCGGCGCTGGCCGAACCGGCTCGCCGAGCGGCTGAGTCGCGCGGGCATGACGGTCGGCGTGCTGAATCAGGGCATCAGCGGAAACGACTTTTTCACGGACGGCTCAGGCCAGTCCGGACTCAAGCGCTTCAGCCGCGACGTGCTCGGGCAACCCAACGTGAAGTGGGTGATCGTTTCCGACGACGCGGTGAACAATCTCATCAGCGGCAATCCGCCGAGCGCGCAGCAGATCATCGGCGCCTATCAGCAGCTCGTGCAGCAGACGAGTGCTGCGAGAGTGGGACTGATCTGCTCGACGCTCACGCCCTTTGAAGGCCTGGACGCATGGACGCCGGAGATCGAGAACACGCGCCAGACGGTGAATGCGTATCTGCGCGACAAAAAGAGCGGCTGCGACGCCGTGCTCGATCAGGCCGCAGCGCTGGGCCGCCCGGCGGGCGCGGACACCTCTTCCGCGTTCACGCGCACCTACAACAGCGGTGACGACCTGCATCCGAACGATGCCGGGATGCAGGCGATCGCCAATGCCGTCGATCTGGCCTGGTTCGCCGCGCTGCCGCCGATCAACGCGCCCACCGCGTGCGGCGTTCTTGCGTCGGGCGAAGGTCTCGGCGCGGGCGGATCGCTTACAGCGTGCAGCGGCAGCGTGCAACTGAACTTGCAGAGCGACGGTTACCTCGTCGCCGTCAGGAATGGCGCGACGATCTGGTCATCGCGCGTGAGCGGCACGCCGGGTGTCGAGGTGCGCATGCAGCCGGACGGCAATCTGGCGATGTACGACAGCAATGGCGCGATGGTCTGGCAGACGCACACCTCGGGCAATCCGGGCGCCTATGCGACTATCCTGCCGAACGGATATCTCGTGATCTTTTCGGCGCGCGGCACGGCGCTGTGGTCGAGCGAGGGATGAGAAAGGGCGCGGGCCGCGCGCAATGTGCGGCCCGAAGCGCGGTCAGTACGTGGGAACCGACGGATCGACCTGACGCGACCATGCGTCGATGCCGCCGTACAGGTTGAAAGTCTGCGTGAAGCCGCGCGATTCCAGGAACATCGCGACCTGCGCGCTGCGCGCGCCGTGATGGCAGATGCAGACGATCTGCGCTTCGTCATCGAGCTCTTCGCTGCGCGCAGGGATGTCGCGCATCGGAATCGCCACGATGTTGTCCATCTTCGCCGTCTGGATTTCCCACGGCTCGCGCACGTCGAGCAGAACGGGGGCGGGGCGTGAGGCATCCGCGAGCCACGCGGCGAGTTCGGGTGCGGTGAGGTTTTGCATTGAGATCCTGGCAAGACGCGCGACGCCGGCCACAACCGGCACCGCGCTTTCGGCTTAGAACTTGAAGTGCGACGGATGCACCGCGTTCTTCAGCGGCGCGACAAGCGTTTCGAACACGTCCGACACGCGGAACTGCTTTTCATCCACGCGCGTGATGATCTGCGCCTTCATGACCGGCGCCGCGCCGACGAACGCCGCGATGCGCCCGCCGATCTTCAGTTGCTCGAGGAATTCCTGCGGCATGACGGGCAGCCCGCCCGACACGCAGATCACGTCGTAAGGCGCGCCCCGATCCCAGCCGAGTGCGCCGTCGCCGGTGATCACTTCCACGTTCGTCACGCCGTTCGCAGCGAGGTTCTGCTTCGCGAAATCGGCGAGTTCGGGCGAGATCTCGACTGTCGTCACGTTGCGGCCGCGATGCGCGAGCAGCGCCGCCATGTAGCCCGAGCCGGCGCCGATTTCCAGCACGGTTTCGCCCTTGTGGACTGCCAGTTCCTGCAGGACGCGCGCTTCGACCTTCGGCGAGAGCATGCGCTCGCCGCCCGGCAGCGGAATTTCGAGGTCCGCGAAAGCGATGTTGCGGTACGCGGCGGGAACGAAGTTCTCGCGCTTGACGATCGCGAGCAGGTTCAGCACGTCCTGGTCCAGCACTTCCCACGGACGAATCTGTTGCTCGATCATGTTGAAACGCGCTTGCTCGATGTTCATGTTCTGTGTGCGTGATGGCGACCGGAGCGGGCTGCATCGCGGCCGGATGCGGGGCTAGAAAACTACGCGATTGTAGCAAATGGACGGTTTTTCCCGCCTGTTTCGCGCGCGGCGGCGCCGCGCGCTTGCGGCTAGTGCGGCAGGCGGATATCGAACTTGAAGGTGATGAGCCGCGCGATCAGGATGAACGCCGTCGAAATCAGCACGTTGTAGATCGTGTCGACATCGAGCCGCTCGAGCCCGAGATAGATCCAGCAGCCGGCGAAGGCGCACACCGCGTAGGGGCGCGAGTCGCGCAGGATCAGCGGAATCTCGTTGCAGAGCACGTCGCGAAGGACGCCGCCGAACACGCCGGTGACGACGCCCATCATCGTGGCGGTGAAGGCGGGCATCTGCGCATCGAGCGCGATCGAGGTGCCGGACACGCTGAAAAGCCCGAGCCCGATCGCATCGGTGATGAGCAGCGCACGCTGGTCGAAGAGCCGCGATGTGACGCGCAGGAAGATGGGCGCGAAAATCGCCATCGCGAAGATGAGGAGCACGTAGTCCTGATGCTCCACCCAGTAGAACGGTCGACGCGAAAGCAGCACGTCGCGCACCGTGCCGCCGCCGAACGCGGTGACGAGCGCGACGAGAAACGCGCCGACTGCGTCGAGCCGGCGCTTGCGCGCTTCGATGAGCCCGGAGAACGCGTACGCGAAAATCGCGAGCGCCTCCATGACGGTGATGGCGAGGGTGAGTCTAGGATGCACTGTCCGGCCCCGGATCGCGGTTCTTGCCGAGGCTCTTGTCCTGCGGATGATCGTGATGACGCGGCGCGCGGCCCGGCTGCAGAAGCACGAGCACCGCGCCCGCGCCGCCGTCGTGCGGCCGCGCCTGACAGAAGGCGATCACTTCCGACTTCTGCACGAGCCACGCGCGCACCTTGCCCTTCAGCACCGGCTCCTTGCCGATGGAGCCGAGTCCCTTGCCGTGAATCACCCGCAGACACCGCAGCCCGCGCTTGACCGATTCGCGGATGAACTCCGCGAGCGCCTCGCGCGCTTCTTCTCGGCGCATGCCATGCAGATCGAGCTGCGCCTGCACGATCCATGCGCCGCGCCTGAGCTTCCTCACGACTTCCTGGCTGATGCCGGGCCGCAGGAAGGACAGCGTTTCGTCGATGTCGAGCAGGCTTTCGGGATCGTATTCGTCGGAGAGTGCTTCCTGCAGCACGGCTTCTTCGTCGCGGCGGCTTTGCAGCGCGACGGGCGGAGGCGGCAGTCGCGTGACGGTCGTGCGCGGCGGCGTCCTGAGCGGTTCGACTTCGCCGATCGCGCGGCGAAATTCGTCCGCATCGGCGACGGCTTCGCGTTCGGCGCGCGCCGCCGCGACGCGCTGGACTTCGCGCTTCTCGGCATCGGCTTTCAGCGCGCGCTTGAGCGTCGACAGACCCGATAGTCCGTCGCGTTTCACGGCGGCGGCGACGTCGCGCGCATCGACCGGCCTGGTTTCAGCGGACGTGGCGGGGCGCGGCGCTTCCTTGCGCCGGACTTTCGGTTCGTTCGGGTGAGGGAGATTCTTCGGCATCGTTCAGCCAGCGGAAATCGACAGGAATCAGGCTCGACGCGATGCGCGCCGCGTGAATCACCGCATGCCGCGCGTCGAATCGAAAACGGGCCGGCGGCTTGAACCGTGGCCCGTTGTCGTTGCATGCCGGCGCGACTCGGCATCATGGGGCGCGCCGGAAGCGGGCGAATTCCATTCTAACGGCTCGCCGCGCCTTGCCGCGCCTGATCGGCGTCCGATCAGCGATCCGCTTCGTGGCTCATCGAATGCGGCGTCGGCGTTTCGTCGATGGTCTCGAGGTAACGCTGCGCATCGAGGGCGGCCATGCAGCCCGTGCCCGCGCTCGTGATCGCCTGGCGATAGACGTGATCCTGCACGTCGCCCGCCGCGAACACGCCGGGGATGCTCGTCGCGGTGGCGTCGCCGGTGGTGCCGCCCTTCGTGATGATGTAGCCGTTCTTCATCTCGAGCTGGTTGACGAAGAGATCGGTATTCGGCTTGTGGCCGATCGCGACGAACACGCCTTGCAGCGCGATGTCCGTGGTCTTGCCGCTCTGCGTATCCTTGACGCGCAGGCCCGTGACGCCGGAAGCATCGCCGGTGACTTCGTCGAGCACGTGGTTCCACTTGATATCGACGATGCCTTCCTTTTCCTTCGCGAGCAGCCGGTCGATGAGGATAGGCTCGGCGCGGAACTTGTCGCGGCGATGCACGACCGTCACCTTCTTCGCAATGCCCGCGAGATAGATCGCTTCCTCGACGGCCGTATTGCCGCCGCCGATCACTGCGACTTCGCCGTTGCGATAGAAGAAGCCGTCGCAGGTCGCGCAAGCCGACACGCCCTTGCCCATGAACGCTTCTTCCGACGGCACGCCGAGATATTGCGCCGACGCGCCCGTCGCGATGATGAGCGAATCGCAGGTGTACTCGCCGGAATCGCCGATCAGACGGAAGGGGCGCTCGTTGAGCTTCGCGGTGTGGATGTGATCGAACACGATCTCGGTGTTGAAGCGGCGCGCATGCTCTTCGAAACGCTGCATCAACTCCGGGCCCTGCACACCCGACGGGTCCGCCGGCCAGTTCTCGACATCCGTGGTGGTCATCAGCTGGCCGCCTTGCGCAAGGCCTGTGACGAGCAGCGGCGACAGGTTCGCGCGCGCGGCGTACACGGCGGCGGAGTAGCCGGCGGGGCCGGAACCGAGAATCAGCACTTTGGCGTGTTTGGGCGAAGACATGATGATGGTCCGTTTTTGATGGTCAGCTCGGAGGTGCGCGCGGGCATGTCACGCCGATCGCCTGCAATGCAGCAATATCGACGCGGCTCGTGGCCGCAGAACGCGCCGCGACGCACCCGATGTACCGAATTTAGGTGCAAAAAGGGGATTATAAAGGCCGCTGGAAAAGCCTTCCGAGTGAACCTTTCAATCGGTTTGATAGGCGCGGCGGGCAGAAACGGCCGCATGACGTGCGCGTGACGAGTGTTACAGGTTGCAAGAAGGCGCCCGTTTTGCGCCTTTCACCGCAATGCAGCGTTTACAATAGGCCACCGTTCCAGGCGGCCCTTGCGCCAAGGCGCGAGCCGCAAGCAAGCGACACACAGCGACACCGAATCAATGGCCAAAGCTACCTATTCCGCGAGCCCGCAGGCGTTGCCGCACCGCATGTCACGGCTCTTCACCGAAATTCGCTGGATCCTCCAGGTCGCGCTCGGACTGTTCCTCGTGATGGCGCTCCTTTCGTACAGCCGCAAGGATCCGAGCTGGACTCACGCGGTGAGCGTCGATCACATCGGGAACTGGGCGGGGCGCGTCGGCGCCTACACGTCCGATATCCTGCTGCTCGTCTTCGGGCTGTCTTCCTACTGGCTGGTCGTGCTGCTCGCGCGGCGCATCGTCGCGAATTACAGGCGCATCACGCAGCCGCCCGTTGTCGATGAAGACGCGCCGCGCGACCGCACCTGGCTTGCGGAAGCGTTCGCATTCGTGCTCGTGCTCATCGCGAGCGACGGCATCGAGGCCCTGCGTATGTGGTCGCTCAAGGTGCAGTTGCCGCGCGCACCGGGCGGCGTGGTCGGCGATCTCGTCGCGCGGCATGTTTCGCATGCGCTCGGCTTCACGGGCGCGACACTGTTCCTTCTGATCGCGCTCGCGATCGGCTTGTCGCTCTATTTCCGTTTCTCGTGGCTGTCCGTATGCGAGAAGCTCGGCGACGGCATTCTCAACGCGATCACCGGCGCGCAACTGCGCCGCGAGGCTGGACGCGACCGCAAGCTCGGCGAAGCGGCCGCGTCGAAGCGCGAAGGCAAGGTCGTGCGCTCGCGAGAGAAGAGCGAGGATCACGAACCCGTGGTGATCGTGCCCGCCGCGCCCACGCCCGCGCGCTCCGAACGCGCCGAGAAGGAAAAGCAGGTGCCGCTCTTCAAGGACCTGCCGGGCGATTCCACATTGCCGCCGCTCGCCTTGCTCGATCCGCCGCCCAAGACGCAGGAAACCATCGCCGCCGATACGCTCGAATACACGTCGCGGCTCATCGAAAAGAAGCTGAAGGACTTCGGCGTCGAGGTGAGTGTGATTGCCGCGTATCCGGGGCCGGTCGTCACGCGCTATGAAATCGAGCCGGCGACGGGCGTGAAGGGCAGCCAGATCGTCGGTCTCGCGAAGGATCTGGCGCGCTCGCTGTCGCTCGTGTCGATTCGCGTCGTCGAGACGATCCCGGGCAAGAACTACATGGCCCTCGAACTGCCGAACCAGCGCCGTCAGACGGTCAAGCTCTCCGAGATTCTCGGCTCCGAGGTCTATGCGAACGGCGCGTCGCCGCTGACGATGGGTCTCGGCAAGGACATCGGCGGCAATCCGGTCTGCGCCGATCTCGCGAAGATGCCGCACTTGCTCGTCGCCGGCACGACGGGCTCGGGCAAGTCGGTCGGCATCAACGCGATGATCCTCTCGCTGCTCTACAAGGCGAGCGCGGATCAGGTGCGCCTGATTCTCATCGATCCGAAGATGCTCGAGATGAGCGTCTACGAAGGCATTCCTCATTTGCTGTGTCCGGTCGTAACCGACATGCGGCAGGCGGGCCACGCGCTCAACTGGGCGGTCGCGGAGATGGAGCGCCGCTACAAGCTGATGAGCAAGATGGGCGTGCGCAATCTCGCGAGCTTCAACACGAAGATCGACGAAGCGAAGAAGCGCGACGAAAAGATTCCGAATCCGTTCAGCCTCACACCCGACGAGCCCGAGCCGCTCACGCGCCTGCCGAACATCGTCGTCGTGATCGACGAACTCGCCGACCTGATGATGGTCGTCGGCAAGAAGGTCGAAGAGCTGATCGCGCGCATCGCGCAGAAAGCGCGCGCGGCGGGCATCCACCTGATCCTCGCGACGCAGCGTCCGTCGGTGGACGTGATCACCGGCCTCATCAAGGCGAACGTGCCGACGCGCATGGCGTTCCAGGTGTCGTCGAAAATCGATTCACGCACGATTCTCGATCAGCAAGGCGCCGAGTCGCTGCTCGGCATGGGCGACATGCTCTATCTGCCGCCGGGCTCGGGCTTGCCGGTGCGCGTGCATGGCGCATTCGTGTCGGACGAGGAAGTGCATCGCGTGGTCGACAAGTTGAAGGAGCACGGCGAGCCGAACTATATCGAGGGCATTCTCGAAGGCGGGCTCGCGGGCGATGGCGACGAAGGCTCGGCGGGCGCGGGCGGAACCGGCGGTGCCGATGGCGAGTCGGACCCTTTGTACGATCAGGCGGTCGAGGTCGTCATCAAGAACCGGCGCGCGTCGATCTCGCTCGTGCAGCGGCATTTGCGCATCGGCTACAACCGCGCGGCGCGTCTGCTCGAACAGATGGAGAACTCGGGACTCGTGTCGGCGATGTCGTCGAACGGCAACCGCGAAATCCTGACGCCGGCCCGCGACGCGGAGTGACGTGCGCGTCCAATTGGAGAACATAACGATGAAACAATTTACGGGGAATTCGCTCGCCAGGGCGTTCGGTGCGGCGATGTTTTCGGCGTCGATGCTCTTCGCATCGCACGCATTCGCGAGCGGCACGGAGCAGCTGAAGGCATTCGTGTCGCAAGTCCGCGCGGCGCGCGGCGACTTCACGCAGCAGGAAATCAAGGCGCCCGGCAAGACCAACAATGGCGCGACCTCGAACGCGATGCCGACCAAGGGCGCGACCTCCAGCGGAACCTTCATGTTCGCGCGGCCGGGCAAGTTCATCTGGTCGTATCAGAAGCCGTACTCGCAGATCCTCCAGGCCGACGGCGACAAGCTCTACGTCTACGACAAGGACCTGAACCAGGTCACCGTGCGCACGCTCGGCGGCGCGCTCGGCGCGAGTCCGGCGGCGATCCTCTTCGGCAGCAACGATCTGGAAAAGAACTTCAACCTGCGCGATGCCGGAGAGAAGGGCGGCATCGACTGGCTGGAGCTCACGCCGAAGGCGAAGGACACGCAATTCGAGACGGTCGGCATCGGCTTCAAGGACGGCAATCTGCAGGCGATGGAACTGCACGACGTGTTCGGCAACGTCACGCTGCTCACGTTCTCGAACATCCAGAAGAATCCGCCGATCAAGAGCGATACCTTCAAGTTCACCGTGCCGAAGGGCGCGGACGTGATCAACGGCTGATCCAGAAAGGGCGCGACGAACGCGCTCTTTTTCATTCGATGGCCGCGTGCGCCGCGGCCATGTCCTCGAGAAATGCTTCCACGATCTCGCGCTTCGCGCCCCGCGCGCCGCTGAGGCGTTCCGCGCGCGTGACCATCTGGAACGCGACGCGATAGCGCATCGCGTGCGGATTCAGCGGCGCGAGGACGCCGTCTTTCACATACGGCGCGGCGAAATGCTCGGGCAGATAACCGAGATGCCGGCCCGATAGCACGAGCATCGCGACGGCCTCCATGTTGTCCGCGACCGCGCCGATATTGCGCGGCGTGAGCTCGCCGGCTTCGGGCAGCGGATAGCTGCGCCATGCCCAGTCGTGCTCGAATGCCTGCGCAAGGCCGACGCCGCCCGCCTGCGCGAACAGCGGATGCCCGCGTCCGCAGTATGCAAGCTGATCCTCCGCGAAGATCTCGGTGTACTCGAGCGACGGCACGCGATGCCAGAAGTAGCCGATCGCCACCTGGATACGCTCGGCCAGCAGCATCTCCTCCAGCTCGCCCGGCGAGCGCACCAGCACCGCGAAGCGCACGGATTCGTCGCGCTGCCGGAACCGCGCGATCGCCTGACTGACGCGCGCATTTGCGCTGACGGGCGTGTTGCCGATCATGCCGAGCGTGAGCGTACCGACGAGCTTCTTGCCGACGTTGCGCGCGGTCGAATCGAACGTGTCGATGGCGGCGAGCAGCGTCCGGCACGCCTCGACGAACCGTTCGCCGCGCGAGGTCAGCGCGAAGCCGCCGCGCCCGCGCTCGCAGAGCCGGTAGCCGAGCCGCGTTTCGAGCGTCGCGAGCTGCGTGCTGATGGTCGATTGCCCGACGTTGAGCGTCGCCTGCGCCGACGAGACGCCGCCCGCATCGGCGATGGCGAGGAACACGCGGATGAGGCGCAGGTCGAGATCGGAAAGGTGAGTGAACATGGGCGCCGCCGGATACATCGATAATTATCGATGTTAAGTTAATTTCGGCGCCATTTTATCTTCACCGAAAAGCGGCTATTAATCGTCGTAAGACAACGGGAACCCATCTCACGCCATGAATACATCATCGCTTTTCGCGCCCGCCGAACACTTCGATTCGCACTTCATCGAACAGCGCGCCGAGCGCCCGCAGCCGCTGTCGGGCAACCAGATGCCGCGCTGCGGCGGCATCACGACAATGATGCGCCTGCCGCACGTCCAGTCGGCAGAAGGGCTGGATGCGTGTTTCGTCGGCGTGCCGTTCGATCTCGGCACGTCGAACCGCACCGGCGCGCGCTTCGGTCCACGCCAGGTGCGCAGCGAATCGGTGCTGCTGCGCCCATACAACATGGCGACGCGCGCAGCACCTTTCGATTCGCTACGCGTCGCGGATATCGGCGATGTCGCGATCAATCCGTACAACCTGCTCGATTCGATCGGCCGCATCGAGCGCGCTTACCGCGAGATCCTGAAACACGACTGCAAGCCGCTCACGCTGGGCGGCGATCACACCATCGCGCTGCCGATCCTGCGCGCGATCCATGCGAAGCACGGCAAGGTCGGGCTGATTCATATCGACGCCCACGCGGACGTCAACGACACGATGTTCGGCGAGAAGATCGCGCACGGCACGCCGTTCAGGCGCGCGGTGGAAGAGGGCTTGCTCGATTGCTCGCGCGTCGTGCAGATCGGCCTGCGCGGCACCGGTTACGAAGCCGGCGATTTCGACTGGTGCCGCGACCAGGGTTTCCGCGTCGTGCAGACGGAAGAGTGCTGGAACAAATCGCTCGCGCCGCTGATGGACGAAGTGCGCGCGCAAATGGGCGATGGCCCCGTCTACATCACGTTCGATATCGACGGCATCGATCCCGCATTTGCGCCCGGCACCGGCACGCCGGAAATCGCAGGGTTGACGGTGCCGCAGGCGCTCGAGATCGTGCGCGGCGCGCGGGGGCTGAATATCGTCGGCGCGGATCTGGTGGAGGTTGCGCCACCCTATGACCCGTTCGGGACGACGGCGCTGCTGGGCGCGAACCTCGCGTTCGAGTTGCTGTGCGTGCTGCCGGGCGTCGAGTATCGCGCGGCGAGATAAGACGCGGATCGCGCGGCGAGACGCGCGCTTCAGTGCCGCAGCGGCCGAGGTACGCGAGTCGATGTGAAAAAGCCGCCAGAAACAGGCGGCTTTTTCGTATGGCGTCACGCGTAAGCGCGGCGTCGCCCCGACACGAGCAGCAGATAGCACACCGCGCCGAGCGCGAGCGCGGGCAGCGTCGCGCCGAGATTCGGCAGCCATTGATTGATCGCGTGATACGCCGCGATCCCGATGCCCCACGCGATGAACGCGCTCACATGCCAGCCGCCGGAAAAACCGTAGCGTCCTTCGACGGACCCGAGCGCGGCGGCGTCGATGCGGCGCTTGCGCACGATGAAGTGATCGGCCAGCACGACGCCGAAGAGCGGCGCGAACACCGAGCCGATCAGCAACAGGAAGTTCTGATACTTGCCCATCGCGACGACGAGCGCGACGAGCGTGCACAGCGCGCCGAACGCGCATGAGAGCATCGGCACGCTGGCGCGCGCCCAGAACGTGCCCGTCGATACGGCCGCGGAGTGGATATCGGCGAAGGCGTTGTCGATTTCGTCGATCAGAATGAGGAAGAGCGCGATGCCGCCGCCGGCCTGCGCGAACGCGGTCGTGAGAAGCGCATCGCCGCCGCCCGCCGCGAGTCCGTAGATCGCGCCGAGCGCATAGAACCACAGATTCGCGATGCCGTAGCCGAGCAGCGTGCCGCGGAACGCGCCGCCGGCGCTTTTGCCGAAGCGCGTGTAATCGGCGATGAGCGGCAACCACGAGAGCGGCATCGCGACGACGAGGTCGATGCCCGCGCCGAACGCCAGCTCGCCCGTGCCGGGGCGCGACAGCAGCGCGGCGAGATCGTGCTGCGCGAGCAGATTCCACGTGAGCCAGCCCGCGCCGCCGAGCAGCAGCCAGATGCCCCAGGTTCGCAGGAAACGCCGCACGAACGAAAGCGGCCCGCTGACCGCGAGCAGCGTCGCGAGTGCGCCGAAGATGAGCGTCCAGACGAGCGGCATCGAAAGGTGGAAGGATTGCTTCGCGAGCGCATCGGCGGAATCGCGCATCACGATGATCTCGAACGAGCCCCAGCCGACGAGCTGCACCGCGTTGAGCACCGCCGGCACCGACGCGCCGCGCACGCCGAGCGTCGGGCGCAGCGACGACATCGCCGCGAGCCCCGTATCCGTGCCGACGACACCCGCCAGCGCGAGCAGCACGACGCCGATCACCGTGCCGATGACGATCGCCGTCAGCGCGTGCGGCAACGACAATCCCGGCACGAGCAGCGCACCCGCCTGCGCGACCAGCAGCCCGATGCCGAGCGAGAACCACAGCGCGAAGGCATCGCCCGTGCCGAAGGCGCGCCGTTCCGGCGGAACCGGCGTGAGCGGCGCGTAGGTCGAGGTTTCGCCGTGCGCCGCGGCGTTCGTGGTGTGCTCTTGCCCCATCGGATTGCGTCCTTGTCGTGTCGTAGCGTGGTTTCCGGGCGCGCGGCCCGCTTCGTGCGAGTCCGCCGCTGTCAGGCTGTCATAATGACCCGATTCCGCGACCGCGCCGCGCCTTCCCTGAAGGGCGAGATTATCGCCGCGATCCACCCAACTGCGTCAATCCGCATCGCACAGCACATGTTCGAAGAAAACCGTGGCAACGTTCCGCTCGCGGAGCGCCTGCGCCCCCGCACCATCGACGACGTGATCGGCCAGAAACATCTGCTCGGTCCAAACAAGCCGCTGCGCGTCGCGTTCGAATCGGGTGAGGCGCATTCGATGATTCTCTGGGGCCCGCCCGGCGTCGGCAAGACCACGCTCGCGCGCCTCATGGCCGATGCGTTCCACGCGCAGTTCATCTCGCTCTCGGCGGTGCTCTCGGGCGTGAAGGACATCCGCGAGGCGGTGGAGACGGCGCAGATCCATCGCGCGAACGGGCACCAGACGCTCGTGTTCGTCGACGAAGTGCATCGCTTCAACAAGAGTCAGCAGGATGCGTTCTTGCCGCACGTGGAGTCGGGCCTGTTCGTGTTCGTCGGCGCGACGACCGAGAATCCTTCGTTCGAGGTGAACAGCGCGCTCTTGTCGCGGGCGGCGGTCTACGTGCTGAAAAGTCTCGACGCCGATGAACTGAAAGAGCTGCTCGAACGCGCGACGAAGGAACTCGGCGGACTGACGTTCACCGACGAAGCCCGCGACGCGCTGATCGGCTCCGCCGACGGCGACGGCCGCAAGCTGCTGAACAATCTGGAGATCGTCGCGCGCGCGGCGGCGCAGCAAAAGCAGACCGACATCGACGGTGCGCTCCTCGGCAGCGCGCTCGCCGAGAATCTGCGGCGCTTCGACAAGGGCGGCGACGCGTTTTACGACCAGATCAGCGCGCTGCACAAATCCGTGCGCGGCAGCAATCCGGACGCCGCGCTCTACTGGTTCTGCCGCATGCTCGACGGCGGCGCTGACCCGCGTTATATGGCGCGGCGCATCGTGCGCATGGCGTGGGAGGACATCGGTCTGGCCGATCCGCGCGCCGCGCGCATCGCGCTCGATGCGGCCGAGACGTACGAGCGGCTCGGAACGCCGGAAGGTGAACTGGCGCTCGCACAGGCGCTCATCTATCTGGCGGTCGCGCCCAAGTCGAACGCGGGCTACAACGCGTACAACGAGGCGCGGCGCTTCGTCGGCAAGGATCAGTCGCGCGGCGTGCCGGTGCATCTGCGAAACGCGCCGACCAAGCTGATGAAGGAGCTTGGCTACGGACACGAGTACCGCTACGCGCACGACGAGCCCGACGCCTACGCGGCGGGCGAAACGTATCTGCCCGACGGCATGCGCGACCCGTACTGGTATCAGCCGACGCCGCGCGGACTCGAAGGCAAGATCGGTGAAAAGCTCGCGCGTCTTGCGGAACTCGACGAAGCCTGGCGGCGCGAACATCGCGACGAAAAGAAGCGATGAAATCCACGGCGTTCGTTTCGCGCGCGGGCAAACTGCGTTTCGCCGGGCGGACGGCCGATCGCCCCCGGCGCGCAATGACCGTGCGCTAAAATCGGTCTTTCCGATTACTTAACAAAGCTGCCCCGCCATGCTCGACATACAAACCCTCCGCAAAGACCTGGACGGCGTCGCGAAGCGCCTCGCCGATCGAGGCTATACGCTCGACGTCGCCGCTTTCGCCGCGCTCGAAGCCGAGCGCCGCGAGATCCAGACCCGCACCGAAGAACTGCAGGCGCGCCGCAACAGCCTGTCGAAACAGATCGGCGCGATGAAGGGCCGCGGCGAGGACACGTCTGCGGTGATGGCGGAAGTGGGCGGCATCGGCGACACGATGAAGGAATCGGCGGCGAAGCTGGAGGATATCCAGAAGCGTCTGTCGGACCTGATGCTGACCGTGCCGAACCTGCCGCACGAGAGCGTGCCGGTCGGCAACGACGAGACGCAGAACGTCGAAGTGCGGCGCTGGGGCGCGCCGCGTTCGTTCGACTTCGAGATCAAGGATCACGTCGATGTCGGCGCGCCGCTCGGCCTCGATTTCGAAACGGGCGCGAAGCTTTCGGGCGCGCGCTTCACGTTGCTGCGCGGGCCGATTGCGCGGCTGCATCGCGCGCTCGCGCAGTTCATGATCGATACCCACACGGAGCAGCACGGCTATACCGAGGCGTACACGCCGTATATCGTGAATCCGGAGATTCTCTACGGTACGGGCCAATTGCCCAAGTTCGCCGACGACATGTTCCGAGTCGAGAAGGGCGGCGACGAGAACACGGTCACGCAGTATTTGATCTCGACGTCCGAGATCTCGCTGACCAACACGGTGCGCGACAGCATCCTCGAAGCCAGTGCGCTGCCGGTGAAGCTCACCGCGCATTCGCCGTGCTTCCGTTCCGAAGCGGGCTCATACGGGCGCGACACGCGCGGCCTGATTCGCCAGCATCAGTTCGACAAGGTCGAGATGGTGCAGGTCGTGTCTCCGCAGCATTCTTATGCCGCGCTCGACGAGATGGTCGGGCAAGCGGAGACGATCCTCCAGAAGCTGGAACTGCCGTATCGCGTGATTACGCTCTGCACGGGCGATATGGGTTTCTCGGCCGCGAAGACGTTCGATCTCGAAGTGTGGCTGCCTGCACAGAACACGTATCGGGAGATTTCGAGCTGCTCGAATACGGAGGCGTTCCAGGCGCGTCGCATGCAGGCGCGCTTTCGCAATGCGCAGGGCAAGCCCGAGTTCGTGCATACGCTGAACGGTTCGGGGCTGGCGGTCGGACGCACGCTCGTCGCGGTGCTCGAGAACTTCCAGAACGCGGACGGTTCGGTGACGATTCCGGCGGTCTTGCGTCCGTACATGCGCGGTGTGGAAAGAATCGAAGTTTCCGCATCGGCGTGACGTTTATTTTCAAAAAGGCTCTTGGAAAGCACGAAAGAGTTCGATATACTTTCGTTCTTCGTTGAGCAACGACCCGCTCAGCGAGGGCCGATCGAAGTAAAACGCGGTTGGTAGACGGAGAGGTGGCAGAGTGGTCGAATGTACCTGACTCGAAATCAGGCGTACGGTTTTCCCGTACCGTGGGTTCGAATCCCACCCTCTCCGCCAAGACACAAAAACCCCGCAAGTCGCAAGACTGCGGGGTTTTGATTTTGGACTGCCGCTTCCGCGAAGAAGCGCCGCTCCGGTTGACGGAACGGCTTGCTCGGTTCACCTCAAGTCGTACATCGCGCGATATCGAACCGCAGCTCCGGCTCGGGCACTCCGCCATCGTCACTGGACGACTGCTGCACCTTCACGATCGATCCATAAGCCGAAGGCGTCAGCGTCACCAGCCACGCATTGGAGCCGACCAGCAACTCCGTCGTGCCTTGATCGAGCCGCGTTTGCGCGGACGGAATCATGCGTTGCAAGCAATTCGATATATCCGAGGCAGGCCGCGCCGACGAAACGTGTATCACGGGCTTCGACGCGCGCAGTTCGGGACCGCTCGTCGAACTGCAGGCGGCGAGGGCGGCGATGCCCGACGACAGAACGGAAATCAGCGCAAATCGAGACAGGTTCATAACGCTCCGACAGGTTCGAAATCGGGCCACTAAAACACAAACGCGCTTTCATCACAAGGCCGAGCGACGATCGCGGCGCATCGCAAAACGCGCGCTCGAAGCCCACAGATGCAGTGCCCATGGGGCTTTCCAAGCAGCGGCCCTACGCGGGAGTGCTATCATCGGGCCCATTGTCCTCGCGCGCCGCCCGCCTCGAACACCGGTTAAAACATGCGCGCGAGGCGGCACGAACCCATCGCATTGCTCAATGGCCATCACGCTCAAGACACCCGCCGACATCGAAAAGTTGCGCATCTCCGGCCGCATGGCCGCCGAAGTCCTCGCGATGATCGCCGAACACGTCCGCCCGGGCGTCACCACCGACGAACTCGACGCCATCTGCAATCGCTTCATCGTCGACGAATTGAAGGCCATTCCTGCCAACGTCGGCTATATGGGCTTTCCCAAGACGGTCTGCACCTCGGTGAATCACGTCGTGTGCCACGGCATTCCCGGGCCGAAAGAACTGAAAGACGGCGACATCATCAACATCGATGTCGCGATCATCAAGGATGGCTACTACGGCGACACGAGCCGCATGTACTACGCCGGCACCCCGAGCGCCGAAGCACGCCGTCTCACGGAAACGACCTACGAAGCGATGGTTGCCGGCATGCGCGAAGTGCGCCCGGGCGCGACGCTCGGCGATGTCGGCTTCGCGATTCAGAGCGTCGCGCATCGCGAGGGCTTTTCCGTGGTGCGCGAGTATTGCGGCCACGGCATCGGCCGGGTGTATCACGAGGACCCGCAGGTGCTGCATTACGGCCAGCGCGGCGCGGGCATGCGCCTGAAGCCGGGACTCGTCTTCACCATCGAACCGATGATCAACGCCGGCCGCGCCGCCACGCAGCAGTCGCGCGACGGCTGGACCGTGACGACCAAAGATCGCTCGCTTTCCGCGCAATGGGAGCACATGGTCGCCGTCACCGACGACGGCTTCGAACTGCTTACGCCGTGGCCGGACGGCACGGGAAGCTATGCGACGCCATGAGCGCGGTCGCCTTATCGTGTGCGCTGTAAAGCACTTTCCAGGATTTAGGAATTGACGGGGTCGCCCGTTCGGTTGAAGCTATGTCCATGGCACGAGCGCCGCACCGGCCGACAGAGCCGTTAGCGCATCAGCCAGAGAGCCAGAGAGAAATAGCCCGCATGAGTCCCTCATTGACCGTCAGCCGCATCGGTGCGCACCAAGGATCGGTTTTGCGCGAGCTTCGCACGGCATCGCTGCGTGAAGCGCCGTATGCATTCGGCGAAACGCTGGAAGACGCGCTGCTCGTCGACCCGTCGTTGTTCGACGATACCGCGGCGCTGCATGCGAATTCGCCCCGACTCGCGACGTTTCTGCTCTACACCGAAGGTCATCCCTGCGGTCTCGTGCACGCGTACATCGAAGAGGCGCCGAGCGCGCGCGCGTTCGTGAACGCGCTGTGGGTGGCGCCGGCTGTGCGGCATCTGCGCGGCGGCGAGTTGCTCGTGAACGTCGCGTCGCAGTGGCTCGTCGGACAGGGCGTCGCCGAGGTGCATGCGTGGATCTCCGAGGAGAATCGCACCGCGGTGCGCTTCTATGAGCGTCTCGGTTTTGGCCCCACCGGCGATCGTCGCGCAATGCCGTCTCACGAAGAAGAAGCCGAGTCGCTCTTCGTGCGCCACATGCACCCCGAAGAGCACGCCTAACTCCCGTTAGTTCTCGCTCTGTCATCGCTTCTCGCGTGCCCGCGTGGCACACACTTCTCGTTTTCGATAGCTGAAATCGGTCCTAAAAATTATGGCCGTGTGCGACAACGCCTGTAAAATACGCAAAATTTTTGGCCGTTCCTATGTCGCTCAACAAAACGCCCTTCTTCGAACTGCGCAGCGGCTCCGTCGACACGCTTCTCTTCGTCGTCAAGACTTCCGACCTCGATGCCCTGCGTAACGAACTCACGCGGCGCTTCGAAGCAACTCCCGAATTCTTCGCAGGCGATGTCGTCGCAATCGACGTGCGTCGTCTCGCTGATTCCGCGAAGGGCGGCGAAGGCGAGCGCGTGTCGCTCGCCGCGCTCGAGACGCTGCTGAAGAGCGTGCGCATGCGTCCGATCGGCATCGTCGCGCTTCCCGCGCAGACGTGGGCGATTCAATGGGCGAACGAAGGCGGCCTGCCGATTCTCGAAGCGCGCGACCGGCGCGGCGCGCCGAAGCCTTCGGTCGACGAGGCGAAGCCGAACACCGAAGCCGCTGCGGTGATCGAGGCGGCCGTCGCGAAGGAGCCGGCGCCCGCGTCGCTGCCCGCACCCGCGACCATCATCGACCGGCCGCTGCGCTCGGGCCAGCAGGTCTACGCGAAGGGCGATCTCATCGTGCTCGGACTCGTGTCGTACGGGGCCGAAGTGATCGCCGAAGGCAATATCCATATCTATGCGCCGTTGCGCGGCCGCGCGCTCGCGGGCGTGCACGGCAATCTCGAGGCGCGGATCTTCTGCACCTGTCTCGAGCCGGAACTCATCTCCATCGCGGGCATCTATCGGACGACTGAAAACCCGCTGCCGGCCGACGTGCTCAGCAAGGCCGTACAAATCTGGCTGAACGAAGAAAAACTCATGATCGAACCGCTGCGACTGACCTGACGGGTTGGATCGACTCGCGCGCCCGATGCCCCGGCGCGCGCCCGAAAGCAACGCGAGCGGACCTATTGACGAACACAAGGTACTTGTATGGCAAAAATCATTGTGGTGACTTCGGGGAAGGGCGGCGTCGGCAAGACGACCACCAGCGCGAGCTTCGCATCGGCGCTCGCATTGCGCGGCCACAAGACGGCCGTGATCGACTTCGACGTCGGTCTGCGCAATCTCGACCTCATCATGGGTTGCGAACGCCGCGTGGTGTACGACCTGATCAACGTCATTCAGGGCGAAGCCAATCTGCATCAGGCGCTCATCAAGGACAAGAAGTGCGAGAACCTCTACATCCTGCCGGCGTCGCAGACGCGCGACAAGGATGCGCTCACGCTCGAGGGCGTCGAGAAGGTCATCAACGAACTGATCAAGATGGATTTCGAGTACATCGTCTGCGATTCGCCGGCGGGCATCGAATCCGGCGCGCTGATGGCGATGCACTTCGCCGATGAAGCGCTCATCGTGACGAATCCCGAAGTGTCTTCCGTGCGCGACTCGGACCGCATTCTCGGCATCCTGTCGTCGAAGACCAAGCGCGCGATCGAAGGAAAGGAGCCCGTCAAGGAGCATCTGCTCATCACGCGTTACAACCCGAAGCGTGTCAGCGAGGGCGAAATGCTGTCGCTCTCCGACATTCAGGAAATCCTGCGCATCGAGCTGATCGGCGTGATTCCGGAATCGGAAGCGGTGCTGCATGCGTCGAACCAGGGCTTGCCGGCCGTGCATCTCGATGGCACGGATGTCGCCGAATCGTACAAGGACGTGGTGTCGCGCTTCCTCGGGGAAGAAACGGCGCTGCGCTTCACGGACTATCACAAGCCTGGTCTGCTGCAACGCATCTTCGGCACCAAGTAAGGGGACGCAATGTCGATTCTTTCGTTTTTGCTGGGCGAGAAAAGAAAGTCCGCTTCGGTCGCGAAGGAACGCTTGCAGTTGATCATTGCGCACGAGCGCGCGGGTGGCAAAGCCGCCGCCGATTATCTGCCGGCGTTGCAACGAGAACTCGTTGCGGTGATTTCGAAGTACGTGAAGATTTCCGATGACGATATTCGAGTGAGCCTCGAGCGTCAGGACGACCTCGAAGTGCTGGAAGTGAAGATCGAGATTCCGCAGGCGTAACGCGTAGCGCTTGCGCGCGCGGCATCGCGTCGGCTCAGGCCGCGCGAGCATCGCGGAAAGGAGCAAAGCCAGGATCCGACGATCCTGGCTTTTGTTTTTGCGCGCTATCGTTTGCGCGCGCGATTCGTTCGACCAGTGCGCGCCTTTCATCAATATTCGGTTGCACATTGGGTGTCGTTGTAATGCTCGCTTTGTCCTCCTTCTGACGTTCCCGCGCATTGAGTGCGTATCGGCGGCGCGCTGCGTCGCCGGTTGCATCGATCCGCGCCATGTGGCGCTCAATGTCTCGAACGAAGAAGAGGTACGTCATGAAAACATCCCTCCGCACGCTGCTCGCCCGAACCGCGCTGGTCGTCGCCGGCGCGATCACCGTAACGGCTGCGTCTGCCGCCGAAGTCGTGATCGTTGCGCCGAGTGCGCCGCCCGCGCCGCGCTACGAGGCCGCGCCGCCAGCGCGTGCGGGATATGTGTGGGATCGCGGTCACTGGAACTGGGAGCATGGCCGCTACGTGTGGGTCGGCGGTCATTGGGAAGCCGAGCGTGTCGGTCATCGATGGGTACCGGGCGAATGGGTCGGACACGGCGCGCGGTATCGCTGGGTGCCGGCGCACTGGGCGTGATGGGAGGACGCAGATGAAGCGGCTCCTGCTCGTCCTCATGGCTGTCGTGCTCGCCGATGCGCTCGCGGGCTGCATCGTCGTGCCGGCGCATCCTTACGCGTATCGGCCGGCGCACGTCTACGTGTATTGACGGCCTATTTCAGCGGCGCTTCGTCCTTCGTTCCGGCGGGCGCCGCTTCGCCGCCCTCGGGCAGTTCCGGCGACGGCGCGAGCTTTTCCAGCGGCGTCATGTATCTCGCCGACAGCGCTTCGTAGAGCGGCGGCGCGAAGAGGCGCGACATGCGGCTCGAGATCAGCGCCGCCGCCATCAGCGAGATCACGAGCGCGTGGCCGTCGATCATCTCCATCACGATGACGAACGCGGTGATCGGCGACTGCGTGACGGCGGCGAGATAGCCGACCATTGCGAGCGCGATCAGCATGGGCAAGGACATCTGCGGGAAGAGCACGTGCAGGACGTTGCCGAAACCCGCGCCGATCGACAGCGACGGCGCGAAGATCCCGCCCGGAATGCCGGGCAGGTACGAACCGATCATCGAGATCATTTTGAGGAGCGGATAGAGCATCGACAGATGCTCGCGCCCTTCGAGCAGGCCGCGCGCCTCGGCGTATCCGCTGCCGAAGGTCGTGCCGCCGGCCAGCAATCCGACGACGGCAATGATGAAGCCGCAGAGCGCCGCGAACGCGACCGGCCGCGACGCATGGAGGTGTCTCAGCGACGCGGGAATCCATTTGCTCGTGTTGAGCAGCAGCCAGCAGAAGACGCCGCCCGCAATACCGGTGACGATGCCCGTCACGACGACCGCCACAGCGAAGAACCTCGGGAACTGCGCGCCGGCCCGGATCGTGCCGAAGTACGTGTAATTGCCGCTCACTCCGAGCGCGATGACACCCGCGATGATGATGCCCGTAATGAGCACGCCGCTTGTGCGAACTTCGAAGCTGCGCGTGAGCTCCTCGATCGCGAACACGATGCCGGCGAGCGGCGTGTTGAATGCCGCCGACAGGCCGGCCGCCGCGCCCGCGAGCACGAGTTGCCGTTCGATCAGCGAATTTGAGCGCGGGTAGAAGCGCCGCATGTTGAACATCAGCGCCGCGCCGATCTGCACAGTCGGACCTTCGCGGCCGATGGTCAGTCCGCCGAGTATCGCGACGAGCGAGACGCCGATCTTGGCGACGAGAATGCGCAAGGTGAGCAGTCGCCCGCCCGCCGCCGATGTCGGGCTGTCCAGCACGGCGATGACCTGCGGAATGCCGCTGCCTTCGGATCCACGGAAGAATCGCCGCGTGACGAAGACGCAGAGCGCCGCGGCGGCGGGCGTGATCACGAGCGGCAGCCAGGCATGCTCACTGCGGATAGCGGAAAAGACGCTGAAGCCCCAGTCGATCAGCCGGGCGTAGTAGACGGCGACGAGCCCGACCAGGATCGCACCGAGCCAGAAGATGCCGTAACGGCGCCACAGGCTGCGTGTGCGTCGCATGGTGACGGCCGAGAAGGAACGCAGCACGCGGATCATGCGATGGCCGTCGGCGAAGCGGTGGATGCGCAGGGTACTGCGGAGGCCAGAAAAAAGAACAGGCGCGAGGCTTTCGCCGGGCGCCCAAGAAACGCTCCCGCCATAAGCAGGAGCGGAGAGGAGAGAAGAGCCGTCAGGTCAGCCCGGAAAGCGAGCCGCACGAACAGCATTAAGTGCTCAGAGCAAGCGCGCAGTGGAAAGTTCACTCGACTTGAAATTTATTTGTAGGTCCGGTGTGCGACGCCGGCACTCGGTATCAGGCGGTGAGGACTTCGAAAGCAAGCACCGCGAGGAGCGCGCCCACATTCGCGATGACCGCTTCGAAGAGCATGCCTCGCCACGTCGCCGGACGAAACTTCACCGCGAGCAGCAGTGCCGCGATTAGTGCGATTGCAATTATCGCGACGAGGTGGGAACTCTGCAGATGAATGCGCATGTCGGCCTCCGGTTCTGGTCTCGCGGCATTGTTTTCCGCGACCTGTTTTTGTCGAAGTTGCTCGAGTATAGGCAGCGGCATATTGACTGGAAAGCGGACAAAAAAGTCATTTTGCCGCCAGCTTGCCGACTGCCATCGAGTGTTACTTTGAAATACGCGTTGATTCAGGGAATTTTCTTTTCAGCCTAGGTACAAACCCCGTATGTGCGCCGCGCCATTCCCGGCGGCGCCGAAACCGCAAGTCCGTGGAGCATTCGCCAGATGACTTCCCCGACGACACGTTCTCTCGAAGTCGATTTCTTTCGAGGAATCGTGCTGCTCATTATCGCGGTGGACCATATAACGGGAAGCGTGCTTTCGCGCTTTACGCTGCATCAATATGCATTCTGCGATTCCGCAGAAGTTTTCGTGTTTCTTGGGGGTTATGCGTCGGCGGCGGCTTATACGGCGCTTGCGACTCGCCGTAGCGATTCAGCCGCGCGCCGACGCTTTTTCAAACGCAGTTGGGAAATCTATCGCGCGTACCTGTTCACGGCGTTTCTGATGCTGATCGGCGGCGCGCTCCTGATGGCGCTGAAGGTCGATACGCCGATGGTCCAGTACACCGAGTGGCCGAACTTCCTCGTGAGACCGTTCGGCCTGACCGTCGATATCGCTCTGCTGCGTCAGCAGCCTTATCTTTCCGCGGTGCTGCCGATGTACTCGGTTTTCGCGCTCGCCGTCCCGGTCATCGTTCCGCTCGCGCAGAAAAAGCCGGTCATCGCGATGTTCGGCAGTCTGCTCGTGTGGCTCGCGGCCATGCCGCTCTTGCGCTTTTTGCCGGGTACCTACGGCGAAGCGTGGTCGTTCAACCCGTTCGCCTGGCAACTGATGTTCATGACCGGCATCCTGTCGCGCGTCCAGCCAATCAGCGACGCATTTCATGCCGGCCGTGCCGCGCGCTGGCTGACCGCAGGCGCGATTGCCCTCGCGCTGACGTTCGCGTTTTTCAAGCTCTTCCTCGAAACCCAGGCGCCGCCGGGATACATGAAGCAGAACCTCGCGACGCTGCGCATCGTGAGCTTTGCGGCGATCGCGTGGATCGTCGCGCGCGGGGTGTATTCGGGATGGGTCGGCAGACTCGCGCGCAAGTTGCCCGGCATCGTGACGATCGGCCAGCAGGGGCTCGTGTGCTTCATCGCGGGAACGTGCGTATCGCTCGTGCTGGATTCGGCACTGCGCGCAATGGGCGTGCTCGGGCTCGGGCGCTACCCGTCGCACTGGATTCTGGGGCTCATCGCAGATGGCATCGCCATCGCGAGTCTGCTCGTGCTTGCGCGCTTCTGGGCCGACCGCAAGGCGGCGAAGGCAGCGCGCGCGAACGGCGTCGAACGGCCGGCGCCGCGCATTCCGGTAATCAAGGGCAGGCCGGTGCCTGCCCATGTCACGAACCAGCGCGATCGCTAGGCGCGCCGGTTGCCCACTCTCATTCGAGCGTGATGTTGCGCGTCTCACGCATGCACAGCACCGCGATGAGGCTCACCGCCGCGGCGGCCGACACATAGCCGCCCACCCACGTCAGCCCGCCGCGATTGGCGAGCAGTTGCGCGATATACGGCGCGACCGACGCACCCAGAATCCCGCCCACGTTGTACGCGACGCCGGCGCCCGTGTAGCGCACGTTCGTCGGAAAAAGCTCGGGCAGGAGGGCGCCCATCGGCGCGAAGGTGACGCCCATCAGGAACAGCTCGATCGTGAGGAAGAGCGCGACCTGGATCGTATCGCCGCTGCCGAGGAGCGGGGCCATCGCGAAGCCGGACAGAATCGCGAGCAGGCAGCCGACAATCAGCACAGGCTTGCGTCCGAAGCGGTCACTCGCGATTGCGGAAATCGGCGTGGCGATCGCCATGAACAGCACGGCGAAGCACAGGAGTCCCAGAAACGTCTCGCGCGCGAAATGCAGCTTGGCGACGCCGTAGGACAGCGAGAACACCGTCGAGATGTAAAAGAGCGTGTAGCAGACGACCATCGCGAACGCGCCGAGCAGCGTCGGCACGAGATGGCTCGACAGCAGCGTCGCGACGGGCACCTTCACGCGCTCCTCGCGCTCGACAGCCGCGCGGAACGCCGGCGTCTCCGCGATCTTCAGGCGCACGTAGAGGCCGAGCGCGACCAGCACGGCGCTCACGATGAACGGCACGCGCCAGCCCCAACTGCGGAACTGCTCATCGGAGAGCGACAGCGCGAGACCGAAGAAGAGGCCGTTCGACGCGAGGAAGCCGATCGACGGTCCGAGCTGCGGAAACATGCCGAAGAGACCGCGCTTGCCTTTTGGCGCGTATTCAGTCGCGAGCAGCGCGGCGCCGCCCCATTCGCCGCCGAGGCCGATGCCCTGCCCGAAGCGCAGGACGCACAGCAGGATCGGCGCGAGGCTGCCGATCGAATCGTAGCCGGGGACGAAGCCGATGAGTGTCGTCGAGACGCCCATCACGAGCAGCGAAGCGACGAGCGTGGATTTGCGGCCGATGCGGTCGCCGAAGTGACCGAACAGGAACGAGCCGATCGGTCGCGCGAAAAACGCGATGCCGAACGTGACGAATGCGGAGAGCGCCTGCGCGGCGGGCGAGTCGTGCGGAAAGAACACCGGTCCGATGACGAGCGCGGCGGCGGTCGCATAGACATAGAAGTCGTAGAACTCGATCGCGGTGCCGATGAAGCTCGCGAAGATAACGCGAGAAGCGCTTTGGGAACCGTCGCCGGGCTTTGCGGCGGAAAGCGAGGGTGAGGCCATGTTGTCTCCGTTGTCGTGTTGCCGTGGTGCGAAGCATTGTCGCGCGCATCGCCGGGTGAGAGCGATCGGAATGACGAGCGATGTCGTCGCGCGACGCGAGTCAGCTTTTTGTAGGGATTGCGATGCGATGGCAGGAAAGCCAGCTTTGACGGCGCGCACGAGTAACGCGCAATGTCGCGGCGCAGTCGGGCTGCGCTCAGGCGCTTCGCGCGGCGCGCGGGATGGGCGCGAGGCGAAGGCCGCCGGAACCGGTCCGGCAGGGGTGCCGAAAATTATAACGAGCGTGCGGGGTGCGCGCTGATCAATCGATGGTCGTCGCCTGCGGCGAGTGCGAGGTTTGCAACTGGAACTGGCCGTTGTCGTTGAACATCCAGCCTTCGAAAAGCTCCAGCTGATCTTTTCCGTTCAAAAGACGCGCGGGCGGTGCGGGCAGCGGCGACGCGCGGCGCAGCGAGGCGAGCGCGGTGGCTTCGGCTTCGTCGTCGCCATTGGTGCGATACACCGACGATTCGACGAGCCGCCCGCCGCGGTCCACCGTGAACGACACGAGCACGAACGAGCGCAGCATCGCCTGCGGCGCGCCTTTCAGAACGAGCGACGGATTACGCTCGAAGATGCGCTGGGCGATGCGTGCCTTGTATTCGTCGAGCGTCAGGACGGGCACGGCCGGCGCGGCGGCGCGCGCGGCGACGACGCTCGGCGGCGGCGTGATCGTGCAGGCGCTCATCGCAAACGCGCCGATGAGCGCAATGGCGATAGAGCAGGAACGTGACGCGGACATCGCAGGTAAAGACGAACTGGCGTTACTTATATGGTAGTCGCTGCAAAGGCCGTAAGTGGAACAAATGCGTGCGGTAGCGCGCGCTCGGGCGCGCGACTTGCTGCCGATGATTTCATTCGACGACACTCGAGGAGGGCGCCATGAACAGCGAAACGAATAGTCCGGACGACGGCAAGGCCGCCGAGCACAGCGACAACGAGAAAAGCAAGCTGCCGGAGCGCGACGATGAAAACCGCAAGCAAGGCCCGAACGACAGGCCGGGCAAGCAGACGGGCGAGGGCGAGGCGCCGGTCGGCTGAGACGCGCAGCGCGTGTACGGCATCGGCGAGGCGGTGCTATCGTAGATAGGGGATATCCCCGCTAACGGGAGGATGCCATGTCACGCAAGAACCATCCGGCACCGTCGGGCGCGCCCGCGCGGCAGCAGCAACCGGCCACGGCCGCACATTCGAAGAGTGAATCGAAACGTGCCGCGCCCAAGCCGGATGCGGCCAAGGCGGAGCCGGTTCCACACGTTCGTCCGCCGGTCAGGTCCGACGACAATTGATGCGCGTCGTTGACGGTCTCATCGTCAGTCTGTGTAGGGTTTGACGAGCTCGGCGCAGCGCACCGGCGCGGTGGAACGGGTCGTTCCCGTCTCTGCCGCGCGCGTTTCCACGCAGCGATAGAGGCTATTGTTTTTCTGAAGCACGTACGTGTCTTCAAAGAGCCCGGAGTTGCGCGCGGCCACGCTCGTCACTGCGACGATTCCATACCCGTTCTGGATCAGGTCGAAGAGCGTTGCCTCGGTCGCGCGCCATTGCGCGTTCGGTTGGGGCTGGGCATGCGCCGGCAGGCTTGCGGCGACGACGCAGCCGAAGAGGATCGGCATGATGCGGCCTGGCTTCATGGGGGTTCTCCGCGTTGTTATCGACGAGGCGGTTAGATGGCGTGCGGGCCATTGTGTTCACATCGATTTTTTGCCAAGCGCGTGATTGGGCTTGCTGGAAGAGCAAAAAAAGGCCTCGCTTGCTGCGAGGCCCAAGTCCAGCTTACCCATTGAGGGCCCCCTTCGACCGAGATGGGGAGACTCGGGAAGGAGGAAGGGCGAAGATACGTGGCGCGCGGCGCGTGGGCTACGCGTATCGTCTGAATTTCAACGCAACGCGGTGGCGGCTTCCTGCTAACCATAAGGATGTCGAAACGAACGAATGCAGCGAGGTACTTGCGCTTTCACCACAGCGCTGCGAGGGGGAACCGCGTTGCAGCCATAGAAATTGGCACCGACGGCCGTCCGATAACTCAATCTGATTTCCCCGAGTACCTCCAGAAACAACAAAGCCCCGTAAGCGTTTGAACTTACGAGGCTTTCTTTCGTTTTTGGCGGAGGCGGTGAGATTCGAACTCACGGAAGGATCGCTCCTTCGCCGGTTTTCAAGACCGGTGCCTTAAACCGCTCGGCCACACCTCCAGCAAGGCGCGTATTGTAGCGCAAGTCATCGTCGTGGAGAAACGCTCATCCTTCGAGCGATTTCGTCGCCTTGAGCGCGGGGAAAAGGCGCATCCAGACCATCGCGACGACGATCGTGCCGATTCCGCCGATCAGCACCGCGGGCACCGCACCGAACAATCCCGCCGTCATCCCCGATTCGAACTCTCCGAGCTGATTCGACGTTCCGATGAACAGCGAATTGATCGCGCCGACGCGCCCGCGCATTTCATCGGGCGTCTGCAACTGCACGAGCGACATGCGCACGACGACGCTGATTACATCCGATGCCCCCAGCGCCGCGAGCGCGACGAGCGACACATAGATGTTGCGCGACAGCCCGAACACGATGGTCGCGATGCCGAACGCGATCACGCCGCCGAACAGCGCATTGCCCGCGCGCTGTCGCAACGGAAAATGCGCGAGCCAGATCGATCCGGCGAGCGCGCCGACCGCGGGCGCGGCGCGCAGAATACCGAGTCCCCACGGCCCGGTGTGCAGGATGTCATGCGCGTACACCGGCAGCAGTGCGGTCGCGCCGCCGAGCAGCACCGCGAAGAGATCGAGCGACAGCGCGCCCAGAATCACCGGCTTGCCGCGAATGAAGCCGATGCCGGAAAAGAGCGCCTCCAGCGACAACGGCGCGCGCATGCGCACCGCTTCGTCGATTTTGATCGCGCCCACCGCGCACGCCGCGACGAGAAACGCGACCGTCACCGCGCCGTACACGGTCAGCGCGCCCAGCCCATAGAGCACGCCGCCCATCGCGGGGCCGAGGATCTGCGCGGTCTGGTTCGCGGAGGTCGACCACGCGCTCGCATGCTGCAACTGATTGCGCGCGACGAGATTCGGCAAGAGCGCGGCCATCGACGGCGATTCGAACGCGCGCGCCGCGCCGGTGATCGCAGCGATTGCGTAGATCGGCGCGACATCGTGCCAGCCGTGCCATGCGCCGAGACACAGCACGAGCGCGGCGATGCCCTCGATCGATTGGCACACGTACGCGATCGTGCGCCTGTCGTAACGATCCGCGACGTGCCCGACGACGAGCGTCAGTACGAACATCGGCAGGAATTGCGCAAGGCCGACGAGACCGAGCGCATAAGCGCTATGCGTGATCGAATAGACCTGCCATCCGATCGCGACCGACATCATCTGAAACGCGACCGACGACATCACCCGCGCGGTCCAGAAGAGCGCGAACGGACGATGCCGCATTACCGAGTCCTGCGCCATCGTCGGCGCGCTCAATTTTGCGGATCCTTCAAGAACAGCTCCTGCAGATCGTTGAGAAAGCGCTGGCCGAGCTCGGTTGGCGCAATGCGCTCGATGTCGCGCGTGATGAGCCCGCGCCGCTCCGCTTCGACGAGCGCCGGCTCGATCGCGGACAGCGCCAGGCCCGTGCGCTCGACGAACGCATGCACCGGAAAGCCCTCGACGAGGCGCAGCGTATTCAGCATGAATTCGAACGGCAGATCGCGCGGGCCGACGTCGCGTTCTTCCTGAATGGCGGTTTCGCCGGGCGAAAGCGCTTGATCCATATACGTCGCCGGATGCTTGAAGCGCGCCTGACGCAGGATCTTCGACGGAAACGACAGCTTCGTATGCGCGCCCGCGCCGATGCCGAGATAGTCCCCGAAGCGCCAGTAATTCAGGTTGTGCCTGCTCTGGCGATGCGGCTTCGCATACGCCGACACTTCGTAGCGCGCGTAACCGGCTTCACGCGTGCGCTCGTGTATCCAGTCCTGCATGTCGGCGGAGGCGTCGTCGTCGGGCAGGGCGGGCGGGTATTTGGCGAAGAGCGTGTTCGGCTCCATCGTCAGGTGATACAGCGACAGATGCGGCGGCGCGAAGGAAATGGCCGTGTCGATGTCATGCCTGCATTCGTCGAGCGATTGCTGCGGCAGCGCGAACATCAGATCGAGATTGAAGTTGTCGAAGTGCTTCGCGGCGATCTCGACGGCTTTGCGCGCCTGCATCGCGTCGTGGATGCGGCCGAGCGCCTTAAGATGCGCTTCGTTGAAGCTCTGGATGCCGATCGACAGACGATTCACGCCGCTCGCACGGAACGACGCGAATTTCGCGGCTTCGAACGTGCCGGGATTGGCTTCGAGCGTGATCTCGGCGTCGGCATCGACGGGCAGCAGCGCGCGCGCGTCGGAGAGCAGCCGGTCGAGACCTTTGGCCGACAACAGCGACGGCGTGCCGCCACCGATGAAGATCGTATGCACCTGCCGTCCCCACACGAGCGGCAACGCGCTTTCGAGATCGGCGCGCAAGGCGTCGAGATAACGTTCCTCGGGGAACGTGCCGTCCTTCCATTCATGCGAGTTGAAGTCGCAATAGGGGCACTTGCGCACGCACCACGGGAAATGCACGTACAGCGAGAGCGGCGGCAACGACGTCAGCCGAACGCTTCCCGGCGACGTGAAAGCCTGCACCACGTTGATTGTCTTCGGTCCGGCGCTCACGCAAGTTCCTTCAGTCGTTGCAGCAGGTCGCGCAGCGCGAGCGCGCGATGGCTCAGCGCGTTCTTGCGCGCCGGATCGAGCTCGGCGGCGCTCGCGTCGAGCGTCGGCAAAAAGAAGTGCGGATCGTAGCCGAAGCCGTTTGCACCGCGCGGGACGTCGATCACTTCGCCATGCCAGCGGCCTTCCGCGATGAGCGGCTCGGGATCGTCCGCGTGACGCACGAGCACGAGCACGCAGAAGTAGTACGCGCGGCGATCGGCTTGCCCGGCGAGATCGGCGACGAGGCGCGCGTTGTTTGCCGCATCGCTCTTCGCGCCGCCGCTCATCGACGCATAGCGCGCCGAATACACTCCCGGCGCGCCGTTCAGCGCGCGCACGCACAAGCCGGAATCGTCGGCGAGCGCGGGCAGGCCGGTGAGCTTCGATGCGTGCCGCGCCTTCGCGAGCGCATTCTCGACAAAGGTCACGTGCGGCTCGGGCGCTTCGGGCACGCCGAGTTCGCCTTGCGCGATCAGTTCGATGCCCGCCGCATCCAGCAGCGATGCGAGTTCGCGCAGCTTGCCCGCATTGTTCGACGCGAGCACTACGCGGCCGAGACCCTGTGCGTCAGACACCTTGAATCCCCAACGCTTCCTTCTGCTTCAGGATCAGCGCGCGGATGCCACTGTCGGCGAGCGCGATCAGTTCATTCATCTCCTCACGCGTGAAGGGCGCGCCCTCCGCCGTGCCCTGCACTTCGACGAAACCGCCCGCGCCCGTCATCACGACGTTCATGTCGGTGTCGCACTGGGAGTCTTCTTCGTAGTCGAGATCGAGCACGGGCGAGCCTTCGAAGATGCCGACCGAAATCGCCGCGACGAAGTCCTTGACCGGCGTCTTCGTGATCTTGCCCGCCGCGAGAAGTTTGCCGACTGCGTCGTGCGCGGCGACGAACGCGCCCGTGATGCTCGCCGTGCGCGTGCCGCCATCGGCCTGGATCACGTCGCAATCGATATGCAGCGTGCGTGCGCCGAGCGCGTTCAGGTCGAACACCGAGCGCAGCGCGCGCCCGATCAGGCGCTGGATTTCCTGCGTGCGGCCCGTCTGCTTGCCGCGCGCGGCTTCGCGGTCGCTGCGCGTGTGCGTCGCGCGCGGCAGCATGCCGTATTCGGCGGTCAGCCAGCCTTGCTCGCGGCCGCGCAGAAACTCGGGCACGCGCTCGGCGACGCTCGCGGTGCAGATCACCTTGGTATCGCCGAATTCGACGAGCACCGAGCCTTCCGCGTGCCTCGTGTAATTGCGCGTGATGCGCACGTCGCGCAACTGGTTCCCGCGGCGGCCGCTCGGACGCGGGGGAGAAGGCTTGAGCAGGGGAGAGTCGGTCATGGGTATCGAAAGAAGAGAGTGGAACCAGCGAACCCAGCGATTTTATCGTTATTCACTTGCCGGCGTTGCGCGCGCGTCACGGCGCTGGACGTGCCGTCCGGGCGGGCTTCGCATCAAAAATGGGATAATGCGGATTCCTCGCCCGGCGGCCAGACGCGTGCCAATCCCAAAGCACTTCGAGCGCGCCGGGCGCTCGTATCAGACAGGCCTTCGCAACGAAGGCTCTCAATCGCGAGACGTACCATGATCTACAGCATGACAGGCTATGCCAGCGCGACACGCGAAGTCGTCGCGGATGGCGCGGGACCCAATGGCGCAGGCGGTTCGGGCGTCGGTGTATCGGTGGAATTGCGCACGGTGAATTCGCGCTTTCTCGACCTGAACTTCCGCATGCCCGAAGACGTGCGCGCAACCGAACCGCAACTGCGCGAAATGCTGATGACGAAGCTCTCGCGCGGCAAGGTCGATATCCGCATCAACCTGAATCGTGTCGAGCAGACCGCGAATGCGGGCGCGCTGAATCGCGAGGCGCTCACGCAGCTCGCCACGCTCGAGCGTGCCGTGCTCGACGTCTTTCACGACGCCGAGCGCATGCGCACCGGCGAAATCCTGCGCTGGCCCGGCGTGCTCGCGGAAAGCGCGGTGTCGCAGGACACGCTGCGCGAAGCGGTGCTCGCGTGCGGCAAGCAGGCAATTGCCGATCTCATCGAAGTTCGCGCGCGTGAAGGCGCGGCCCTCGGTAAGGTGCTCATCGACAACGTGACGGAGATGGAAGCGATCGTCGCGCGCATCACGCCGCTCGTGCCGGAACTCATCGCGAAGCATCAGCAGAAGATCGTCGAGCGCCTGCAGGACGCGCTCGGTATCGCGACCACCGAAGGCGGCGCAACGGTCGCGACGAGCGTGCCGCGCGAGGAAATCGCCGAACGCATCCGCCAGGAAGTGACCATGTACGGCATCCGCATCGACATCGCGGAAGAGTTGCAGCGTCTCACGGCGCACCTTGCCGAGACGCGCCACGTGCTGCAAAAGGGCGGCAAGGTCGGCAAGCGGCTCGACTTCATGATGCAGGAGCTGAACCGCGAAGCGAACACGCTCGGCTCGAAGGCGGCCGCGAAGGAACTCGCGGATGCATCGATGACGCTCAAGCTGCTCATCGAGCAGATGCGCGAGCAAGTACAGAATCTGGAGTAACGCAACATCATGCCGAACACCGCACACCGCTCGCACAGCCACTACACAGGCATCTATCCCGGCAATCTGTTCATGGTCGTCGCGCCCTCGGGCGCGGGCAAATCCACGCTCGTGAACGCGCTGCTCGCCGAGGATCCGGACATCCTCTTGTCGGTTTCGTACACGACGCGCGAAGCGCGTTCGAAGGAAACCAACGGCGTGCAATATCACTTCGTGTCCGTCGACGAATTCATGGAGCGGCGGGAAAAGGGTGAGTTTCTCGAAAGCGCCGAGGTGCATGGCAACTACTACGCCACGTCGAAGCTGTGGATCGCGGAGCAGATGAAGCAGGGCCATGACGTGCTGCTGGAGATCGACTGGCAGGGCGCGCAGCAGGTGAAGAAGCAGTTCCGCAACGCGGTGGAAATTTTCATCCTGCCGCCGTCGCTCGAAGCGCTCGAAGACCGCCTCAAGAAACGCGGCCAGGATTCCGAGAAAGTGATCGTGCGACGCCTGCTCGCGGCCGGTAGCGAGATGGCGCATGCCTCGGAAGCGGAGTATGTCGTCATCAACGAGAACTTCGATCGCGCGCTGACCGAACTACGCTGTCTCGTTGCCGCGACGCGCCTGCGCTTCACGTCGCAATACGCGCGCAATACACAGCTTTTCGTGGACCTCGGCATCCACTCCACGCCGCAAGCATGACGCGCCTGCAGTGGCCGGGTCGTTCGGTCACATAAGGTAGAATAAAACCCATATTGAGAAGGAAACAAACATGGCCCGCATCACCGTCGAAGACTGCCTGAAACAAATCCCGAATCGCTTCGAGCTCGCGCTTGCGGCAACGTATCGCGCGCGCCAGCTCGCGCAGGGCCACACGCCGAAAATCGAGAGCCGCGACAAGCCGACCGTCGTCGCGCTGCGCGAGATCGCCGCGGGCCAGGTTGGTATCGAAATGTTGAAGAAGGTGCCCGTCTAAGGGCCGCCTTTCCGCACGGTTTCATTTTTTGCAACCGACAACCCAGCGCGCCACATCACCACGGAGGGGAAGATGAGTCAGACACCGTTGCCCATCTCCGCCGCCGTGGACCCCGACCTCGAAATCGATCAGGATTCCCTGCTCGATGCGGACAAGCCGCATGCGGCGCGCAAGTACATCGACGCGGTCCTCGAACAGTCCTTCCGCCATCTGTTCGGCCCGACCGCCACGCCGGAGCAGCCGCGCAAGCACGACGTCGTTTCCATCGCGAAACTGACGAACGCGCTAGCGAGCTACATCACCCCGGAAGAGATCAAGGAAGTCAAGGCGGCTTTCCACTTCAGCGACGAAGCGCACCTCGGGCAGTATCGCCAGAGCGGTGAGCCGTACATCACGCATCCGGTCGCGGTCGCGGAAATCTGCGCGGGCTGGAAGCTCGACGCGCAATCGATCATGGCGGCCTTGCTGCACGACGTGATCGAAGACCAGGGTGTGACCAAGACCGAGATCGCGGAGCGCTTCGGCGCGAAGGTCGCGGAACTGGTCGACGGCTTGTCCAAGCTGGACAAGATGGAATTTCGCAATCGCGAGGAAGCGCAGGCGGAGAACTTCCGCAAGATGCTGCTCGCGATGGCGCGCGACGTGCGCGTCATTCTGGTCAAGCTCGCTGACCGGCTACACAACATGCGCACGCTCGGCGCGGTCCCGCCGGAGAAGCGCCGGCGTGTGGCGCGCGAGACGCTGGATATCTACGCGCCGATAGCCCACCGGCTCGGCCTGAACAACACGTATCGCGAGCTGCAGGATCTGTCCTTCGCGAACTTCAATCCGAACCGGTACGCGACGCTCGAAAAAGCGGTGAAGGCCGCGCGCGGGAATCGGCGCGAAGTGGTCGGCAAGATTCTCGAGACGGTGCAGCGCACCATCGCGGATGCCAAGATCAACGCGGAAGTCACCGGCCGCGAGAAAACGATCTACAGCATCTACAAGAAGATGCGCGACAAGCAGTTGTCGTTTTCACAGGTGCTCGATGTATACGGTTTTCGCGTCGTGGTCGAAAGCGCGCTGGAATGCTATACGTGCATCGGCGCGCTGCATGCGCTCTACAAGCCCGTGCCGGGCAAGTTCAAGGATTACATCGCCATTCCGAAGGTGAACGGCTATCAGTCCCTGCATACCACGCTGGTCGGTCCTTTCGGCGCGCCGATCGAGTTCCAGATCCGCACGCGCAAGATGCACGAGATCGCCGAGGCGGGCGTCGCGGCGCACTGGCTCTACAAGAACGGCGGCGCGGATCTGAACGACGTCCAGAAGCGCGCGCATCAATGGCTCAAATCGCTGCTCGATATCCAGAGCGAAGCGGGCGATTCGAGCGAATTCCTCGAGCACGTCAAGATCGACCTGTTCCCGGACGCGGTCTATGTATTCACGCCGAAGTCGAAGATCATGCCGCTGCCACGCGGCGCGACCGCGCTCGACTTCGCGTATTCGATCCACAGCGACCTCGGCAACCAGTGCGTCGCGGTGAAGATCAACAACGAGCTCCTGCCGCTGCGCACGGAGCTGAAGAGCGGTGACATCGTCGAAGTGATCACCGCGCCGTATTCGAAGCCCAATCCCGCGTGGCTCGGCTTCGTGCGCACCGGCAAGGCGCGCTCGGCGATCCGTCACTATCTGAAGACGATGCGCCTGAACGAGTCCGTCCAGTTGGGCGAGCGGCTCGTCGATCAGAGTCTCAAGGGCTACGGTCTTGCGCTCTCGGACGTCACGCCGGAAGTGTGGGAAAGGCTCGTGCAGTGGACCGGCAACAAGACGCGGCAGGAAATCTTCGCCGATATCGGTCTCGGCCGGCGCGTGGCGGCGGTCATGGCGAAGCGCATCGAAGTGTTGATGAACGGCATCGCCGATGACGACGAGCATCCTCATCGCGAGCATCACAACACCAATACCGCGCCGCCGGTGGTCATCACGGGCACGGAGGGCATGTCGGTGCAGTTGTCGCCGTGCTGCCGCCCGATTCCCGGCGATGACATCATGGGTTACATCGGCATCGGGCTCGGCATGGCGATTCACACGACGGAATGCCGCGTCGCGCAACGGATTCACCGGCGCGATCCGGGCCGCTGGATCGATGTCGCGTGGGCGCCGCAGCCCGGACGTCTGTTCGATGTCGCCGTAAAGGTACTCGTGAAGAACACGAAGGGCGTCTTCGCGCGCGTGGCGGCGGATATCACGTCGGCCGACGCGAACATCGTGCATATCGCCATGGACGAAGACGTGTCGCAGGAAGCGAAACTCTTGCGCTTCGTGATCCAGGTGAGCGACCGCGTGCATCTGGCGAACGTCATGCGCCGCGTACGCACCAATCCGGACGTCATGCGCATTGCGCGCGAGCGCCCGAGCGACGAACCGCATCACCGCAATCAGGACGGCGGCATGCGCATCGACCGCGAGCGCGCCGATTACTGACGCGGCGCGGGTATGCGGCGTGCATGCCTGTCGTCGACTGACGAACAGGAGAGAGCGCCGCAATGAACACTTCCGATCTCGAAGGCGCCACGCTCGACTATTGGGTCGCGCGCGGACTGCACGAATTCATCCGAGAAATTCATTTCACCGACAGCGGAGAGACGCTTTCCATACGCGGCAACGACCGCGGCAAACCGTGGGACGGACGTTTCCTGCCGTCGACGTCGTGGGACGCGGCGGCCGTCGTTCTGGAGCGCGCCTGCAAACTCGAGATGCACGATCACGGGCGCGGCGAGGTGATCTGCACCGTGAGCTTCGGCAAGGACGGCAAGCCTGTGGAAGGGCGGGGCGCGTCGTTGCGCATCGCGCTGCTGCGCGCCTTTGTCCGGCACGCATTCGGCGATACCGTCGACGATGAGTTCCTGCGCCGTTCGCAGACTTTGCTCGGCACGCGGGCGGAGCCGATCGGGGAATCGAGCGCGGTGGCGTCGGTGGAGGATGTGCCGAGGCCTGAGTTGCATATCGGCGATATCGGCTCTGTACCGCGGCAATAGACGACTTCCTAGCTTCGCGGCAAACAAAAAGGGCCTTCCGTATGGAAGGCCCTTCGAAAGATGGCGCGGCTGGCAGGATTCGAACCCACGACCCCTTGGTTCGTAGCCAAGTACTCTATCCAACTGAGCTACAGCCGCACGCAAAACGGTACTGCTTAAACTGCACTGCGCTTCTGGTTAAGCGCTTGATCTTTTCATCGAGCGGCGCGACCGCCGAACGTGAAAAGATCAGAATAGGTGGCGCGGCTGGCAGGATTCGAACCCACGACCCCTTGGTTCGTAGCCAAGTACTCTATCCAACTGAGCTACAGCCGCACGCAGAAGCGGAATTATAGCCAAGCCTGTTCCGAAATGGAAGGGGTTTTGGCCAATCTATCGAATTATCTATCAGCGTGCTTTCTACGAAAGGGGCTTCCGGCGTGGTAAGTTGCTGAGTGGAAAGCCAAGTCCCTTACCAAATTCGACATCATCCGGCATCGAGCAGCATCATGAACAAGGCATTTGTGAAAGAGTCGGATGACACCGACGACGACCTCGAACTCGGCCATCCGGACGTTCCGGCGGGCACGAAGAACTACATCACGCCGGCGGGACACAAGCGGCTGCGTGACGAACTCCTGCAGCTTCTGGATACGGAGCGCCCGGAAGTGGTCAAGCTCGTCTCCTGGGCCGCTTCCAACGGGGATCGCTCGGAGAACGGCGACTACATCTACGGCAAGCGGCGGCTGCGCGAGATCGATCGCCGCATCCGCTTTCTGACGAAGCGCCTGGATCTGGCGGAAGTCGTGGACAGCAGCAAGCAGGAGAACGTGGATCAGGTGTTCTTCGGCGCGACGGTCGACTACGCGGGCGAAGACGGCGATGTGAAGACGGTGACGATCGTCGGCGTGGACGAGGTGAATCTGGAGGTCGGCTATGTGAGCTGGATCTCGCCGGTCGCGCGGGCGCTGTTGAAGGCGAAGATCGGCGACACGGTCGCGCTGCATACGCCGGCGGGCGTGCAGCAGATCGACATTCTGGATGTGCGGTATCCGCATTGATCTGAAGTCGGCGTACAGACAAAAAAAGCCGCTCCGAAGAGCGGCTTTTCTACAGCAGGACTGCCTGTGAAGCTTAGAAGCGGTGACGCATGCCAACCGTAGCCGAAACCTGGTTGCCGTTCGACGACATGCCCACGCCGTTGATCACAGCACCGATCGGCAGGCCGTCCTGGTCGGTCATGTGCTGGTATTCGCCTTGCAGGTACACGTCGGTACGCTTCGACAGCGCGTACGCCGTTTGCAGGCTGACCTGGTGGAACTTCGGCTTCTCGCCGTCGATACGGCTGTCGGTGTAGGTGTAAGCACCCGCGATCGACAGAGCCGGCGTCAGGTTGTAGCGGCCGTTGACTTCGTAGTTGGTGAAGCGAACGTGGCCGTCGGTCAAGTTGATCGAGCCAGCGCCTTGCGAGCCGACGTTGGTGATCGACGAAGCGTTGTCCAGCATCGTCTGCGTGAACACGAAGCCGACCGTTGCCGGGCCGAACGCGTAGTTCAGGCCACCGCCGAAGATGCGCTGACGGCCAGCGACGAACGGCGTGTTGTCGGTCGTGATCGCGCCGCCGACGTTGTTGGTCGGCGAGCCGACGTTGTTCAACTGCATGTACGCGGCCGCAACGTTCAACGGACCGTAGTTGTACGACGCGCCGACGCTGTATGCACGGTTATCCGCAAAGCCGCCTGCTTCGTTCGAGAAGCCGTACATCGCGCCCAGCTTGAAGCCGGCGTAGTTCGCGCTCGTGTACTTGACCGAGTTGTTGACGCGGAACGTGTTGTCGAGGTTGTCGTTGTCGAACGGGTGGGCGAACTGCGTGCCGCCGTATTGCGTGCCCGTCAGAGCCAGAGGTCCGAGGAAGTCAACGACGGAGTCATATTGACGGCCCAGGGTCACCGCGCCGAACTGGTTGCTCGACAGACCGACGAATGCCTGACGGCCGAACTCGCGACCACCTTGGCCATTCGTGCCGTTCATGATGTTGAAGCCGTTCTCCAACGTGAAGATCGCCTTCAGGCCGCCGCCGAGGTCTTCGGAACCACGCAGGCCCCAACGGCTACCGTTCACGGAACCGCTCGTCGCCTTCCAGTTGCTGTGGCCTTGCTGGTTGTTCGTGTAGGTGATGCCCGCATCGATCAGGCCATACAGCGTGACGCTGCTTTGCGCGTGGGCGGCGGTAGCAAAAACGCCCGTCAGGGCAGCGACCATAAGAGTCTTTTTCATCTTTGTAACTCCGAGAGCAGATTGGGCCGGGGACCCAGGCTTTGAGGAAACCTCGCTCCGGCGCGCTGCGAGAGGCGCGGGCGGATGAGCAATGCATCGAGATGCGATACATTTGTTTCCGGACCAGACGAAGTGTAAAGACGGCGTTACAGGCGGGGCCTTCCAATTTCCACAATAAACCATTGTTGATGCGGCAATGATCGCCGCGGCGTATATTTTTCTTTATATACAATGATTTATCGGCGAATAAAGTCGTACGGGCGAAGGTGTCAACCAAACGACGTTGCGCTTGCGCGACATGATTCGTGACAGTAAATAACGGAAAATTTCTAAAACGGGATTGTTGAGATATTTGAAACAGAAGTTTGCGAGTTTTGCGGGTAATTAATGCGGGCCGCATCGCTATACTGTCGTTTCTGCTTTCCGAAGCAGACTTTTTCGTTGACGGAAAAGATCTCCAAACTTTGTCAGCGCGACTTCCCGGTCGCGCTTTTTTTTGCTCGATCGAGTCGGGCGTCGTCGTTCGTGAGAAGGTCGCTGTGAGGCGGCGTCGCCCGGTCCTTCACCACGGGGTGCGTTGCATCCATGGGCGACGAGAGGAGGTCCTGCCAGTGATCGCCCTGCCGGGCGGGATTTTAATCAAGCGACGAACGGATCTCAGCCGCCTCTGTGATCGAGGGCGCGGCAAGCGATCTCAACCATTGCGCGAATCGACCCAGTTAAATATTGTTGGTCGCCTCCGTTACATTCAACCGGTGAGTCAGTTTCATGTTGCTTAACGCTGGAGGATCGGGCAAGACGAGCAAACATTTACGAATCGAATAATCCTGTTTGATTGCATTTGGCGAGTCCATGTACGGTGAAATATTGTCCGAGAAACTGGGAGTGCGGATATTGCTCGACAATCCTTTTAAAGGATCTTGTTTCGAGTACGACGTGATATCTACTGAGGAGCGGATGATTTAGTTTATGCCGAAGCTGCGCTGAAAATTATTCAGTTCTAATAGCCGGATTTTCGTTCTGCCGAGCCTAAAACCCGCGAGCGGCGAACACTACTCGCGACAGCCGTCCGGCGCGGCGCCAAGCCCGGCACCGGTGCGCCCGAGTGTCCAGCCGCGATGCCTGAACTTGCAGCGCCGATCGGATCAATCCACCTTGCTCGTAAAAGATCCGATTTTGTTAATCAGCAAATGCCTTTACGGGTTATCCGCTATTGCGACAAAAATAAATCAGCGCGTGCTTAATAATAAAAGACTGAAAGACCGCAGTTTTATAGAGCTCCTTCGCTTCAAATCATCGCATCGCGGCAAGTAAGCCGCGAAGCAGCTTCCCTGAGCCAAGCCCGCCAACCTGTGCTGCGTTAGAATGGGCAATCCCGCCAACGCTCCAGGCCAGAGCCGCCACCGTCGTCCACGATGCATCCCGAACTGCCCACGAGTCTTGCCTTTCCCTCCGAGCCCATCGTCTTTGTCGATCTTGAAACGACCGGCGCAACGTTCGGCGTGGACCGCATCACTGAAATCGGCATCGTGGAAGTGGGGCCATTGGGCGTTTCGCAATGGACATCGCTGGTCAATCCGCAAAGGCCGATTCCCGCGTTCGTGCAGCAGTTGACCGGAATCACCGACGCGATGGTGCGCGATGCCCCGACGTTCGAACAACTCGCATCCGGTCTGCTAGAGCGGTTGAATGGCCGGCTCTTCGTCGCGCATAACGCGCACTTTGACCACGGCTTCCTCAAGGGCGAATTCAGGCGCATGGGGCTTCGCTTCGCACCCGACGTGCTCTGCACGGTGCAGCTTTCCCGCGCGGTCTATCCGGCGCAAAGCCGTCACGGACTCGATGCGCTCATCGAGCGTCACGCGCTCGTGCCTTCGGCGCGGCACCGAGCGCTCGCCGACGCCGATCTGCTCTGGCAATTCTGGCAACATCTGCATCGCGCGATCGCGCCGGATGCCATGCGCGCGCACCTCGAACGCGTGACGCGCCGGTTCCAGCTCGCGGCGCATATCGACGAAGACACGATCGAGCAGATCGCCGCGGGTTGTGGCGTCTACATGTTCTATGGCGACGACGACACGCCGCTCTATGCCGGCAGAAGCGTGCGATTGCGGCAGCGCGTGCGCTCGCATCTCGTCGGGCCGCGGCGCTCGGCAAAAGATCTGCGGCTGGCGGCGCTCGTGCGCCGCCTCGAGTGGAGGGCGACGGGCGGCGAAATCGGCGCGCTGCTGGCCGAGGCGCAATGGATCGCAAACGCGCGTCCGGCGCATAATCGCGCGCTGAAATCGCGTCCGGGCGATGTTCGCGGCGCGTCGTGGCCTTACACGGGCGCGATCGCCATCGAAGAACGCGACGAAGCGTCGGGGCAACCCGCATGGCATGTCATCGACAACTGGTGCTATCTCGGCACCATCGACGCGCTCGGCCAGGCTGGCGCACTGCACGCGAGCGTCGATTCGCCCGCATTCGAGCTGTCGACCTATCGCATCTTGAGCGAGCGTCTCGCGCGCGGGCTCGTCGTGACGCCGCTCGCCTGCGCAACGCTCGCGTCCACAGTCTGACGCGCGATCACCCGACCGCGCCCACGCCGCCCGACGCGCATACGTGCGAAAGCGCGCGCATGAGCGGGGCGTTCATCGACGAGTTGTAGCGCGTCAAATGCTTCCATCGCGCGACGCTCTCGGCGAGTCGCACCGGGCAGTCCTCCGCATGACGAATCGGCTCGACATGCGCAAGCGCCGACATGAGCGATTGCGTGAGCCGATCCAGCTTCGGTCGCGTCTCGTTGACGAGATCGGGCGGCGACGCTTCCGGCGCCGCCTTCAGCGCGCGCCAGTTGGCGAAGAGTGCGTTCTGTACATCCTTGCTGGCTTCGATCTGATCGCGGAAAAACTGCCGCGCGAATTCAGGATCGACTTGCGCGGCCGACGCCTTTTCCTCGACGTGTTTGAGCAACGCCTCTTCACGCGGCGCGTCAGTGATCGGCTCGTGATGGGCCCACTTCCAGCGCGCGACCGGTTCCGCGAGCGCGAGCCGTTGCGAGACGAGCGCGATGACGTTGGTGAAGGGTGTGTCGTCGCCGTCCGCGTGAACGGACGCGGGCGCGGCGAGTGCGAGCACGCAGGTAACTGCGGCAAAGGCGAGGAGGGATGAATTCGATCGGCGGCGCATCGGTATGCGGGCAAAGGCGCGGGCAAAAGCGCGGGCAAAAGCGCCAGAATAGCGCAGCGCCTTCGCATCGGAATGAGCGCAGCCTACTGACGGGAAAGGATTCGACGAGTCGCAACGCACGACGCGCCTGAATGCGGTCATGAACGAGGGGCGCGAGGCGTCCTGGCTTCAGCCACGTCCGGACCGGATGGTCCGAGTGCGCCGCGCGCAGCGGGCGTCGTTCTCACGACGACGGCGTGATCAGCCTGTTCGCCTATTTCGACTGCGCCGATTTGCGCTGTTCGTCGAAGAACGCGCGCACGTGTTCGGGCAATTCGGTCGCGAGAAACTCGACGCCAACCGGCTCCGGATCCGGACAATGCACCGTGTCGGGCGTCGGGATTTTGGTCGGTTTTGCGTCCATGTTTTCTCTCCTCGGTGACTACGACATTTGCAACAACCTGGTCGATGCGGTTTTTGCGCCGCCGCATGCGACATGAAAACGGGTCTCTCTATAAATGCGTTATCGGATCGCAGCCGCTTCGGCTTGAGCCGGTTAAGCAGATTCATTGTTTGCGCATGACCGTTCGTTAGAACGGGTCAAAGCGGTAATTCTTTGCCTTCCTTCTGCCGAATCCGACGCAAAAGATACAGCTTTCCCTATTGGTCATGACCGCCTCGCAGGCCACGTCCAGCATGGCTCGGCGTGGAGCAGCCAACCGTGTACTTAAACTCTAGCTTTTCCTCTATGGATATAACGATACCGGGAAACCAGCGTTGACGCTCGATGGTGCGGGGCGGAAAATGGCTTGTTGTTGTACGAAAGCGCACATATAGGGCAAATCAGGTGCTCAGAGCGGCAGCTTGTGAAATCGATGAAGCCGATTTCGGTTCCTGTCGCAATACTGTGTACGAACTCTGCGGCTGTTGCAAAAGCGGGAAAACACGTCGCTGAATCGCGGAGCAAATCGCAAACACGAAGCACAAAAGCAAAAACCCGCGATCACTTGCGTGACCGCGGGTTTCTGACATTGCTAAATCTTGATGGTGCCGGAAAGAGGAATCGAACCCCCGACCTTCGCATTACGAATGCGCTGCTCTACCGTCTGAGCTATTCCGGCATCAGAGAAACAAGATTATAGCGACCACATTCTCGATTTGGCAATACCCTGAATCAATTTTTGTTTTCGAGATGGTAGCGGGTCACGCGATCCACCTCGCTCTTCGAGCCGAGGAACACGGCCACGCGTTGATGCAGGCTCGTGGGAACGATATCGAGGATGCGTTCCTCGCCATTGGTCGCGGCGCCGCCGGCCTGCTCGACGATGAACGACATGGGGTTCGCTTCGTACATGAGGCGCAGCTTGCCGGGTTTCGACGGATCGCGCTTGTCGGCGGGATACATGAAGATGCCGCCCCGATTCAGGATACGGTGCACGTCCGCGACCATCGATGCAATCCAGCGCATGTTGAAGTCTTCTTTGCGCGCGCCGTCCTTGCCGGCATTCAGTTCGTCGACATAACGCTGCACCGGCTCGTACCAGTGCCGGCTGTTCGACGCGTTGATGGCGTATTCACGCGTCTCGACCGGGATCGTCATGTCGCGCTGGGTGAGCACCCACGAACCGAGTTCGCGATCGAGCGTGAAGCAGTTCACGCCGTGGCCGGTCGTCAGCACGAGCACCGTCTGCGGGCCGTACACCGCATAACCCGCCGCGACCTGCTGCGATCCCGGCTGCATGAACGCCTGCTCGGTCGGCTCGACGCCGTCCGGGCAACGCAGCACCGAGAAAATCGTGCCGATCGATACATTGACATCGATGTTCGACGAGCCATCGAGCGGATCGAACGTCAGCAGATAATTGCCCTTCGGATAGCGATTCGGAATCGGGAAGATTTTTTCCATTTCTTCCGATGCCATCGCGGCAAGGTTGCCGCCCCATTCATTGGCTTCGAGCAGGATTTCGTTCGAGAGCACGTCGAGATTCTTCTGCACTTCGCCCTGAACGTTCTCGCTGCCGGCCGAGCCGAGCGCCTCGCCCAGCGCGCCCTTGCTCACGTGATAACTGATCTGCTTGCACGCGCGCGCGACGACTTCGATCAAGAGACGCAGGTCGGCCGGCAGGTTCTGGTGTTCACGCTGCTGTTCGATGAGGTATTTCGATAGCGTGGTGCGGCTGGAGATGGAGGACATGCTTGGGCTCCGTGAGCGTTAGACGAATATTCACGATTCTAACCGCTCGCCCCGGCCACTCCATGTGACAGCGACGGCCGCGCGAAAACTTCGCGCGGCCGTCGCTACACAGCGAAAGGCTACGATGACACGGCGCTCAAGCCGCGAGCGCCTTCTCGACCACCTCGCGCACGTCGCGCGATTTCGCCTTCGACGCGACTTCGCTCAACGCCGCGTGCATCTTCTCGCGCAACTGCGGCGTAAAGCGTCGCCACAGTTCGAGTCCGCGTGCGAGACGAGCCGCGACCTGCGGATTGAGCGCGTCGAGCGCGATCACCTGCTCTGCCCAGAACGCGTAGCCGGAACCGTCGGCGGCGTGGAACTGCGCCGGGTTGCCGCTGCAGAAGCTGAAAATCAGCGAGCGTGCGCGATTCGGGTTCTTGATGTTGAACGCCTGATGCTGCATCAGCTTGCGCACGATCTCGATCACCTTGCGATCCGGGCCGCCGCGCTGCGTCGCCTGAAGCGCGAACCACTTGTCGATGACGAGCGCCTCGTTCTCGAAACGTCGATAGAAGTCCGCAAGCGCCGCGTCCGCGACGCTCGGGTCCGCGCCCTTCGTCGCGCTGGCGAGCAGCAGCGCGGAGAGCGCCGCCGAGCGGTCCGTCATGTTGTTGGCGGCATCGTATTGCGCCTGCGCGAGCTTGACGGCTTCGCGCGGATCGTCGAGCTGGCTCAGATAGGCGAGCGAGAGATTCTTCAGCCCGCGCTTGCCGGCATCCTCGGGCAGCGGGCGATATTCGCCCGGTGTGCGATTCGCTTCATACGTCGCGAGCCACTTGTCGCGCAATTGCGACGCGAGACGGCGGCTCATGAAGACGCGCGCCGCGTGCACGGCGGCCGGATCCGACACGGCCATCTGCTCGGCGAGATAGCTTTCCGACGGCAACATCAACGCGAGTTCGCGGAAGGCGGGCGTGAGCGTGGTGTCCTCGAGGACGCGGGCGAATGCCGCGATCACCTGATCGTCGATGGCAAGCTGCTCGCCCTTGGCCGCGCGCCCGGCAAGCGCGAGCAGCTCGCGCGTGGCGAGACGCTGGCCGGCTTCCCAGCGGTTGAACGGATCGCTGTCGTGCGCGAGCAGGAACGCGAGCTCGTCGTTCGTATAGTCGTATTCGACGATCACCGGCGCCGAGAAATTGCGCAGAAGCGACGGCAGCGGCTTCTCGTTCACGTCGACGAAAGTAAAGGTCTGCTCGCGCTCCGTGAATTCGAGCACGCGCGTCGTGCCGTTCGGCTCTTTCTCGCCTTCGAGACGCAGCGGCAAATCCGCGCCGTTCTGCCCGATCAGACCGACCGAGAACGGAATGAGCAGCGGACCTTTCTGCGTGGCGCGCGCCGCTTCGGATGCGTCGCCGTAACCTTGCGTGAGCGTCAGCGTGTAGCGCTTGTTCGCCGCGTCGTGGTTCGCGCGGACCGACACGCGGGGCGTGCCCGCCTGGCTGTACCAGCGCTCGAACTGCGCAAGATCGCGATGGTTCGCGTCGGCGAGCGCCTGACGGAAGTCGTCGCAGGTCACGGCCTGGCCGTCGAACCGCTGGAAATAAAGATCCATGCCGCGCCGGAAACCGTCGCGGCCGAAGAGCGTCTGGTACATCCGCACGACTTCCGAGCCTTTCTCGTAGACGGTCATCGTGTAGAAGTTGTTGATTTCGACGTAGCTTTCCGGGCGCACCGGATGCGCCATCGGGCCGGCGTCCTCGGCGAACTGCATCTGACGCAGCACGCGCACGTCCTCGATCCGCTTGGTCGCACGCGCCGCGGCGCTCGCCGCGCCTTCGGCATCGCCTGCGGCCATGTCGGCCGAGAATTCCTGATCGCGGAACACCGTGAGGCCTTCCTTCAGGCTGAGCTGGAACCAGTCGCGACAGGTCACGCGATTGCCCGTCCAGTTATGGAAGTACTCGTGACCGACCACCGCCTCGATATTCGAGAAGTCCGTGTCCGTCGCGGTTTCGGGATTCGCGAGCACATACTTCGTATTGAAGATGTTGAGACCCTTGTTCTCCATCGCGCCCATGTTGAAGTCGCTCACCGCGACGATCATGAAGCGGTCCAGATCCAGCTCCAGCCCGAAGCGCTTTTCGTCCCAGCGGATCGAGTTGATGAGCGAGTCCATCGCGTGGCGGGTTTTGTCGAGGTCTTGCGGCTCGACCCAGACCTGCAGCAGCTTTTCCTTTCCCAATCCGGACCGGATGCGCTCCTCGATGCACACGAGCTTGCCCGCGACGAGCGCGAACAGGTAGCTCGGCTTCTTGAACGGGTCTTCCCATTTGGCAAAGTGGCGGCCATCGGGCAGATCGCCTTCCTCGATCAGATTGCCGTTCGACAGCAGCACCGGATAAGCAGTCTTGTCGGCGCGCAGCGTGACGACGTAGGTGGCCATCACGTCGGGGCGATCGAGGAAGTAGGTGATGCGGCGAAAGCCTTCTGCTTCGCACTGCGTGAAGAAGTTGCCGCTGGAAACATAAAGCCCGGAGAGCGTCGTGTTCTCCGCCGGATTGCAAATGCTCTCGATGCTGAGCTCGAACGCATCCGCTGGAATATTGCCGATGGACAGTCCGTTTTCGTGGACACGGACATCCGCGTTCGCGACGCCGTCGATCGCCGCGCTCACGAATTCGAGCTGTTCGCCCATCAATTCGAGCCGCGACGCGTCGCCATGGGCGTCGGGGTTGCGGCGCAGTTTCATCGTATTCTTGACGACCGTGCGTGCCGGCACGAGATCGAACTCGAGCGCGACGGAGTCGATCAGGAAGGCGGGCGGCGTGTAGTCCTGGCGGCGAATCACAGCGGATGCGGTCGTGGTAGACATGGCAAGATCTTCATGTTTGGATTGAACGGCGGGGGCGTCGGGCGTGTGTGCTTTCGAGCACCAACGCGTGCGCGCCTGGTCGAATCATTGTACAAGCCGTCCGGAGATCGCGAATCGGGCGGCGCAGCGCGTCGTGGACCCCACAAAACAGGACGCCGCCGTGCAAGCCGCGGCGGTGCTATCTATAACTGGGAAGGGTGCCGAACGAAGTGAGGATGACCATGAATGTTCCGATCAGGACGCTCGCCAGATGGGCGGCGCTGATATTGATGGCGATGTGGCTCACGGGCTGCACGACCTACGTCCAGACGCAGGTCACCGCATTCTCCGACTGGAGCGGCAGCGACTCGGCGCGCACGTATGCGTTCGCGCGCAAGGGCGAGCAGCAAAACAGCATCGAGCAGACGACCTACGAGACGCTCGTCGCGAGCGAGCTCTCGAAATACAACTTCCGGCAAGTGCCGGAGGCGAGCGCGAACTATCAGGTCGCGCTCGCCTATTCGGTTCGCGGCGACATGATGACCGTGCGCCAGCCGGTCTACTACGATCCGTGGCCGATGTACGGCCCCTGGGGCGGTCCGTTCGGGGGCGGACCGTGGGGTCCGTGGGGGCCGTACGGACCATGGGGCCCGGCGGGTTACGTCGACCAGAGCTATCCGATCTACATCCACGCGCTGCAAATCCGCATGAACGATCGCAAGACCGGTCGCGAGACCTACAAGGTGACGGCGGTCAACTCGACCGGCGACCCTTCGCTCTATCAGGCGATGCCCTACCTCGTGCGCAGCGCGCTCGCGAATTTCCCGCTCGGCAACGGCACGGTTCGCACGGTGACGCTGCCGGTCGACCAGCATGGCGGCATCTCCAACGAAACGGCGGCAGCCGGCTCGAACGAACGCAGCGCGGCGCCCGCGCCCGCAACCAAGGCCGTCGATTGATCGAGAGGCGAATGCGACGGCCACGCGCCGTCGCAACGTCGAAGATCGCATCGGAAAATATTGCCGCGACGTGTGGCGACTCGGTGCTGCTCACGATGTCAGCGAAAGTTTCAGAATCGCCCGTCAGCCTTGACCAAACAGGGAATCATCGCCTCGATGCTGGGCCGCAATATATGCAGCTTCGGCGAATTAGCGATATATTTCCGGGATGACAAAATCGTGTCCGCCCGATCCTAAAACCGTTCCCGAGCCCACCACATGGGACGCGCGGCTCGCACGCCGCCTCGTCACGCCGCTCGTCGGCACGCCGGTAACGCCCAATCACCTGACCACGCTGCGCCTCGTTATCGGTCTGGCCGGGGCGTACTATTTGTCGCTCGGCCAGTTCTGGATGTGCACGCTAGGCGCGCTCCTGATCGCACTGTCGAATCTCGTCGATCACACCGACGGCGAACTCGCGCGCATCAGCGGACAGTCCAGCAAGATCGGCCACTTCTATGACCTCGCGTGCGACGCGCTCGTGACCGTGTTGCTGTTTCTCGGCATCGGGTTTTATGTCGCCGTGCACCATCCGTCGATGATCGTGCCCGCGCAATGGCTCGGCGGCATTGCGGGCGTGGCGGTCGCGCTGATCTTTTTTCTGCGCATGCGTGTCGAGTCGATGGTCGGCAAGTCCGGCACGAAGCAGGCGTCGATGGGCGGATTCGAAACGGAAGACGTGTTGTATCTGCTGCCGGTCGTGACCATCCTGAATGGCATGACGCCGTTTCTGGTCGCGTCGGCGATCGGCGCGCCGCTCTTCGCCATTTATGTGGCGGTGGACTATCAGCGCGTGACCGCGCAGTTGAAACGCCGTGCGCAGGCCACCCACGCAAAAGACGACAAAGATTTTCAGGCGGTGAGATGAGCGATACGGCAACTCCGGACAGCACGCTGACGCAACCGGCGCATGGGGCTGCGGCGACCCGCCCGTCGAAGCGCGACATCGATTCGACCATGAACGCGCGGCTCGCCGCGCTGCAAACGCCGAAGCTGCGCGACGAATACGGCCAGCAAGGCTCGTTTCTCTACATCGAAGATTTTTTGCCGCGCGACTACACGGAGCGGCTGATTGCCGCCGTGCATGACGTGATGCCGTCCGTGAACCGCAACTATCTGCCGGGTCACAAGGCGGGCGGAAGCGTGAGCCGCCATACGCTCGACAAGCTCGCGCCGTTCATCGCGGATTTGTATCGTTCGGAAGCGCTCATCAAGTGGCTGGAGACGATCACCGGCGACAAGCTGCAACTTTCGCCGGAAGACGATCCGCACGCCTACGCGCTGTACTTCTACACACGTCCGGGCGACCACATCGGCTGGCATTACGACACGTCGTATTACGACGGCCGGCGCTACACGCTCCTGCTCGGCGTGATCGACGATTCGTCCTGCAAGCTCGACTACGAACTGCACACGAAGACGCCCGGGGTTCCGGATCAGCCGGGCTCGGTGCAGTATCCGCCCGGCGCGTTCGTGTTCTTCGATGGCGACAAGCTGCGCCATCGCGTCACGCCGCTCGGCGAGAACGAGATGCGCGTGTCGCTCACGTTCGAGTACGTGACGAATCCGACCATGCGCCCGTTCCAGCGCTTCATCTCGAACATGAAGGACTCGATCGCGTATTTCGGGTTCAGGCAGGTCTTTCGCCGCAAGGGCGGCACGAACGGACAGGCATGAGCCGCGCCGGCACATTCCTGCTGTCGGTCGGCGTGGTGCTGTTCATCGCGCTGCTCGGCTGGCAAGGCTTCGGCTCCGTTGCATCGACGCTTGCCGCGGCGGGCTGGGGGCTGGTCGCGGTCGCGGCCTTTCACTTCGTGCCGCTCGTCATCGATGCCGTCGCGATCAGCGTGCTCTTCGCCGACCGTCAGCGCGACGTGTCACTGCTCGACGCCTTGCTCGCGCGCTGGGCCGGCGAATCGGTAAACAGCCTGATGCCCGCAGGCCAGATCGGCGGGCCGATGCTGATGGTCCGCTATCTCGCGCAGCGCGGCATGCGCGCGCGAGACGCGGCCGCGGTCATCACCGTCAGCACGACGATGCAGACCGTCGCGCAACTGATCTTCGCGCTGATCGGCGTCGTCCTGCTGACGGGTTATGCGGCGGGCGGCTCGTCGTCGACCGTGACGATCGCGGTGCTGTCGGTGATCGGCGTGATCGGCCTCATGATCTTCGGTTTCTATCTCGCGCAGCGGCGCGGTCTCTTCGGCCGCGCGATGCGCTTCGCGTCGGGCATCGCCGCGAAATTCTCGGCCAAACGCGACTGGTCGTCGCTCGTGACGCGCGCCGAAGCCGTCGATGCCGCCGTGCACGAGATGTATCGCGAGCGCGGCAAGGTGGCGTCGAGCTTCGGGTTGAGTTTCATCGGCTGGATCGTCGGCACGGGCGAAGTGTGGCTCGCGCTGCATCTGCTCGGCCATCCGGTCGGCTGGACGGAAGCCCTGCTGCTGGAAAGTCTCGGCCAGGCGATCCGCGGCGCGGCCTTCGCGATTCCCGGCTCGCTCGGCGTGCAGGAAGGCGGCTATCTGCTGCTCGCGCGTCTGGTCGGCCTGCCGCCCGAGGCGGCGCTCGCGCTGTCGCTCGCCAAGCGCGCGCGCGAACTGCTGCTCGGCGTGCCGGGCATCGTCTATCTGCATTTCGTTGAAAAAGGCTGGCAGCGCCGCCGTCTCGCGCGCGTGCCGGATATCGACTGACCCACCCACGAAGGGAACCAAGCATGCGCGCAATTATTCTTGCGGCCGGGATGGGCTTGCGCCTCGTTCAGCCCGAAGGCCAGCAAAAGCCAAAATGTCTGCTCCGTTTTGGCGATGCATCGCTGCTCGAACGTCATCTGCACTTTTTGAAAGCCGCCGGCGTCGATGAAGTCGTCTTCGTGACCGGCTTCAAGAGCGAGCAGATCGAAGCGGAGCTCGCATCCATCGACTGGAAGCCGAAGACCGAGATCGTCGTCAACGAGGAATTCACGCTCGGCAGCGTGCTATCCGTGCATACCGCGCGCGACGCGATGACGCGCGGCGGCGATGTCCTGCTGATGGACGCCGACGTGCTCTACGACGAACGCATCTTCGATCCGCTCGTCGCGGGCGGCGCGGTGAATCGCCTGCTGATCGATCGCGACTTCGAAGCCGGCGACGAACCGGTGAAGCTGTGCGTCGAGAATGGCGTGCCGGTCGAACTGCGCAAGCAGGTCGCGGCGGGTCTGAAGTACGACACCATCGGCGAATCGGTGGGCTTCTTCCGCTTCGACGAGAAAGCGGCCACGCGCCTCGCCGAAATCTGCGCCGATTATGTGGCGACGGGCCGTGCGAAGATGCCGCACGAAGAAGCGGTGCGCGACCTGTTGCTGGAAAAGTCCCACGTGTTCGATATCGCCGACGTGACCGGCGCACCGTGGATCGAAATCGATTTTCAGAACGACGTGAAGCGCGCGGCCGATGAAGTGCTGCCGCAGTTGAACGCGCTGCGTCAGTTTGCAGGAGCCTCTCAACAATGAACGCACCCGGAAACATTCCCGTCGGCTATTCGCGCACCATGCGCCTGCGCGAGATGCTGCAAAGCAATCGCCTCGAATTTTTGATGGAGGCGCACAACGGCATTTCGGCGCGCATCGCGAAGGAAGCCGGCTTCAAGGCGATCTGGGGCTCGGGCCTGTCGATCTCCGCGCAGTTCGGCGTGCGCGACAACAACGAAGCGAGCTGGACGCAGGTCGTCGACAACCTCGAATTCATGGCCGACGCCAGCGATCTGCCGATCCTGCTCGACGGGGACACCGGCTACGGCAACTTCAACAACGTGCGCCGTCTCGTGAGGAAGCTGGAGCAGCGCGGCATCGCGGGCGTGTGCATCGAGGACAAGCAGTTTCCGAAGACCAACAGCTTCATCAACGGCGAAGCGCAGCCGCTCGCCGACATCGACGAGTTCTGCGGCAAGATCAAGGCCGGCAAGGATTCGCAGAGCGATCCGAACTTTTCGATCGTCGCGCGCGTGGAAGCGCTGATCGCCGGCTGGGGGATGGAAGAAGCGCTCAAGCGCGCCGAGGCGTATCGCCTGGCGGGCGCGGACGCGATCCTGATCCACAGCAAGCTGTCGAAGCCCGACGAGATTCTGACCTTCGCGCGCGAGTGGGCGGGCCGCGGTCCGCTCGTCATCGTGCCGACGAAGTACTACAGCACGCCGACCGACGCGTTCCGTCAGGCCGGTATCAGCTGCGTGATCTGGGCGAACCATCTGATCCGCGGCGCCGTATCCGCGATGCAGGCGATCGCGAAGGAAATCCACGACAGCGAGACGCTCGTGAACGTGGAAGACCGCATCGCGTCGGTGAACGAGATCTTCCGTCTGCAGGACGCCGACGAGTATTCGGCTGCCGAAAACATCTACCTGAGCGCGGCCAACGAAAAGCGCAGCGCGATCGTGCTCGCGGCGAGCCGGGGCGCGGGCCTCGAGGCGCTGACCGAAGCGCGTCCGAAGGTGATGCTGCCAGTCGCCGGCAAGCCGCTTCTGCGGCATCTCGTCGAGGCGTTCAAGAAGGAAAGCATCAACGACATCACCGTGGTCGGCGGTTATCGGGCCGATGCGATCGAGAAGGGCGGCATCCGTCTCGTCGTCAACGAGCGCCATGACACCACGGGCGAGCTCGCATCGCTCGCGTGCGCCGTCGGGCACATGAACGGCGACACCGTGATCTCCTACGGCGACCTGCTGTTTCGCAGCTACATCCTGCGCGACCTGACCGAATCGGACAGCGATTTCTGCGTGGTCGTCGATTCGTCGCAGGCGCCGGAGGCGGGCGCCGCCGCGACCGATTTTGCGTACTGCTCGACCGCCGACGACCGCGCGCTGTTCGGCCAGAAAGTGTGGCTCGACGGCGTGGTCGGCGCGGGGCAGGCGCTCACGGACGGCCGCGCGCCGCAAGGCCGCTGGATGGGCCTCATCAAGGTGCGCGCCGGCGCGCGCGAACGCCTGCTCGCGACGCTCGGCACGCTGCAACAGCGCCCGGATTTCGACAAACTCGACATGGCCGCGCTGCTCAACGCGCTGATCGCCGCGGGGCAGAAGATCGAAGTGCAATACGTGCACGGCCACTGGCGCGGCGTCAACGACCTCGACGATTTCCGTCGCGCGGGCGATTTCGCCCACGGGCAGAGCCCCATCGGCTCGGAAGGAACGGAGAACGCCCGTGATTGAGGCCGCCCAGTTCGTCGAGGCCGCGCGCGAGCGCGGTTTCGACTGGTACGCGGGCGTGCCTTGCTCGTTTCTCACGCCCTTCATCAATTACGTGTTGCAGGACGAATCGCTGCACTATGTGTCGGCGGCGAACGAGGGCGATGCGGTCGCGCTGATCGCGGGGGTCGAACTGGGCGCAAGTCGCAAGCGCAGAGGCATCGCGATGATGCAGAACTCCGGCCTCGGCAATGCGGTGAGCCCGCTGACGTCGCTGACATGGACGTTCCGTCTGCCGCAATTGCTGATCGTCACATGGCGCGGCCAGCCGGGCGTTCATGACGAGCCGCAGCACGCGCTGATGGGCCCGATCACCCCGCAGATGCTCGAGACGATGGAGATTCCGTGGGAGCTGTTCCCGACGGAAGCCGACCAGATCGGCCCGGCGCTCGATCGCGCGACGCAGTACATGGACAGCACCGGCCGCCCGTATGCGCTCGTCATGCAGAAGGGCAGCGTCGCGCCTTTCGAATTGAAGAACACGGGTTTGTCGGGCGTGCGCGTCAACGCGCATCCCGCAACGGTGGAGCGCTTCGAAGGCGAGCGCGTGACGCGCCACGAGGCATTGCGCCAGGTCATCGCCAACACGCCCAAGGATTCGACGGTCGTGCTCGCATCGACCGGCTTCTGCGGCCGCGAGCTCTACGCGATCGACGACCGCGAGAACCAGCTCTATCTCGTCGGCTCGATGGGCTGTGTCACGCCGATGGCGCTCGGCCTTGCGCTCTCGCGTCCCGACCTGCGCGTCGTCGCGCTCGACGGCGACGGCGCGGCGCTCATGCGCATGGGCGTCTTCGCGACGCTCGGCGCGTACGGTCCGTCGAATCTGGTTCACCTGCTGCTCGATAATGGCGCGCACGAATCGACGGGCGGCCAGGCGACGGTTTCGCGCGCAGTCGATTTTGCATCGATCGCGTCGGCGTGCGGCTACGCGCTCGCGCTCGACGGTGACGATATCGGCGTGATCGATCGTCTTTTCGATGCGAAAGATGTGAACGGCGCGCGTTTCGCGCGTCTGTCGATCAGGACGGGCACGCCGGGCGATTTGCCGCGCCCGAAGATCACGCCCGAGGACGTGCGTGCGCGCTTGCAACAACACATTGGAGGCCGTTGATGCTGCTGCTCAATCCCGGTCCTGTCACGCTGAGCGAACGCGTGCGCAAGAGCCTGCTGCAAACCGACTTGTGCCATCGCGAGCCGGAGTTTTTCGACTTGCAGGATGAGGCGCGCAAGCGTCTCGTCGCCGCTTACGAACTCGATCCGTCCGTCTGGAGCGCCGTGCTGATGACGGGTTCGGGCACCGCCGCGGTCGAAAGCATGATCGCCGGTCTCGTGCCGGAAGGCGGGCGCTTGCTCGTCGTCGAAAACGGCGTGTATGGCGATCGCATCGCGCAGATCGCAAAGCAATACGGCATCGAGTACGAGGTCGCCAAATACGAGTGGATGCAGGCGCCGGATATCGACGCGATCATCGCGCTGCTCGACAGCAAGCCGTTCACGAACGTCGCGATCATCCATCACGAAACGACCACCGGCCGCCTGAACGCGATCGATCAGTTGTCCCGCGCGTGCAAGGAGCGCGGCCTCGGCCTGCTGCTCGACGCGGTGAGCAGCTTCGGCGCCGAAGCGATCGACTTCGACGGCGGCGGCATCGCCGCGATCGCCGCGACCGCGAACAAGTGCCTGCACGGCGTGCCGGGCGCGGCGTTCGTCATCGCGCGCCGCGATGCGCTGGCGAAGTCGGCGAGCCGCAACTACTACCTCGGCATCGCGCGTCTCGCAAAGTTGCAGGACGAGCGCAATACGCCGTTCACGCCGTCGGTGCATGCGTATTACGCGCTCGTCGAAGCGTTGCGCGAGTTCGAAGAGGAAGGCGGCTGGCGCGCGCGTCACGCGCGGTATGCAAAGCTCGCGGAGCAGGTCCGCTCGGGACTGGCTGCGCTCGGCATCGACAGCGCGTTGTCGCCCGAGGAGTCGTCGGTCGTGCTGCGGGCGTACCGGCTGCCTGCGGGCGTCACGTACGACAAGCTGCACGATGCGCTCAAGGCGAAAGGCTTCGTGATCTATGCGGGGCAGGGCGGGTTGTCGAAGGAACTGTTCCGCATTTCGACGATGGGCGCGGTCGATGCCAACGACATGGACCGGCTGATCTCGTCGTTCGTCGAGTTGCTGCGCTGAGTCGCGAGCCGCTCACTGCTTGCAAAAAATCGCCGTAATGAAGGGCGCGACGTGGTGCACATCCGCGTCGCTGCCCGCGGCGCGCACCTGCTGTTCGACCTCTTTATCGCCGCCCCACACGACCGCGCCGTAAGCGGAATCGGCGATCGGCTCGCCCTTGCCGGGCCTGAAGATCGGGTCGTCCTTCTGGTAGGCGACGACCACATAGACCTTGAAGCCATAAGCCGTCAGCGTCGCGCCTTTCACGGGCTTGAACGCGTTGACGGAGTTCGGCTCCACGCGCATCGGCCTGGTTTCCAGCAGTCCGTCTCGCTGCAACGGCGCGACGAAATCATGCGCGGTCGATTTGCAGTCGAGTTGCGCATCGATCGGCTTCGCATGCGCGAGCGCACCGAGCGACGCGAGCGTCACGGTCAGCGCGATTCGGGAGGTTCGGGCGACGTGCTTCATGTTGACACGATGTTCAGGACAGCTTGCACTTTAACGAGATTGCAATAAATCTGCACGAAACATCGAGCGAATCGTCGTGGCGCGTGGTCGATCCAACGAAAAAAGCGGCCCGCAGGCCGCTCATCGGATGAAGCGTCGAGGGCGCGTCAGGCCGCCAGCTCCAGCTTCGCCGTGTTGCGCGTGTCGCGCGAATGCACGCGCTTGCCGGCTGCGTAGGTTTCGAACACCGCGCGATCGTCGCCGAGCAGCGCGAACGCGAACAGCAGTTCTTCCAGCGATTCCGTGCGTGAGGTGCGGCGCGCGAGCAGCGGCGTCGCGTTCGGATCGAGCACGACGAAGTCCGCTTCGCTGCCGGGGCGAAGCGTGCCGATCCTGTCGTCGAGTTCGAGCACTTGTGCGGCGCCCGTCGTGGCGAGCCAGAACATGCGCGTCGCGGTCAGATGATGGCCGGTCAGGCGCGCGACCTTGTGCGCTTCGTTCATCGTCTGCAGCATGGAGAACGACGTGCCGCCGCCCACGTCCGTCGCGAGCGCCACGGGCATGTTCGACGCGCCCGCCTTCTCGAAGTCGAACAGGCCGCTGCCGAGGAACAGATTCGATGTCGGGCAGTGCGATGCCACCGCGCCCGTTTCCGCCATGCGCTCGCGATCGCGGTCATCGAGATAAATGCAGTGGCCGTACACCGCCCGGCGACGCAAGAGTCCGTAGTGATCGTAAATGTCGAGATAGCTGCGATGCCCCGGAAAGAGGCTCTCGACCCATTTGATCTCATCCGTGTTTTCCGCGACGTGGCTCTGGATGAACACGTCCTGATGCTGCTGCGCGAGCGCGCCGCACGCTTCGAGTTGCGCTTGCGTCGATGTCGGCGCGAAACGCGGCGTCAGCGCGTAATGCTGACGGCCGCGGCCATGCCAGCGCGCGATGAGTTCCGCGCTGTCGTCGTAGCCGGATTGCGCCGTGTCGCGCAGAAACTCGGGGCAGTTGCGATCCATCAGCACCTTGCCCGCGACCATGCGCAGATTGCGCGCCTCGCTTTCGGTGAAGAACGCATCGGCGGATTGCTTGTGCACCGTGCAGTAGACGAGCGCCGTCGTCGTGCCGCAGGCGAGCAGTTCGTCGATGAAAAAGCTCGCCGTTTCACGCGCGACCGCCGGATTCTCGAAGCCGCGCTCCGTCGGAAACGTGTACGTGTTGAGCCACGGCAGCAGCCCCGGCGCGGGCGACGCGATCATGTCCGTCTGCGGATAGTGAATGTGCGAGTCGATGAAACCCGGCGCGATCAGCTTGTCGCGCATGGTGTGGACGGTCGCGTCGGGGCTGAGCCGCTCGCGCAGCGACGCATACGCGCCTGCCGCGACCACTTTGCCGTCCTCGACGATCAGAAGGCCATCGGCCTCGTAGACCGCGCCGTCAGCGGCATGCGCGGGATCTTCCCGAAAGGTCAGCAACTGGGCGCGGTAGGCGGTTTGAGTCATGATGCAACGTCTCCGTTTCTGGGTTTAAAGCTGTGAAAGCAGCACTAGAGAAAAGGCAGCGATGATCCACATCGCCGGCTTGATTTCCTTCGCGCGCCCCGTGGCCGACTTCAGCACGACGAACGCGAGAAAGCCGTACGCGACGCCATCGGTGATCGAGTAGGTCAGCGGGATCAGGATCATCGCGAGGAACGCGGGAATGGCTTCATCGAAGCGATGCCATTCGATCTGCGTGATCGCTTCCATCATGAACACGCCGACGAGCACGAGCGCGGGCGCGGTCGCGATCGCCGGAACGAGCGACAGGAGCGGCGAGAGAAACAGGAAGGGCAAAAAGCACAGGCCCGCGACGACGGCGACGAGGCCCGTGCGCCCGCCCGCAGAAATGCCTGCCGCCGATTCGATATACGCGTTCGCCGGGCTCGTGCCGAGCGGCGCGGAAACGAGCGCGGCGAAGGAATCGACCATCATCGACTGGCGGATGTTGCGCGGATTGCCGTCCGAGTCGTAAAGCTTGCCTGCTTCGGATATCGCCATGAACGTGGAGAGCGCGTCGAAGAACGACGTGAACAGCATCACGAAGATGAACGGCCAGTAGACGACCTTCAGCGAGCCGACGAGATCGAGCTGGCCGATCGCGGAAAAATCCGGCGCGGCGAACAGCCCGTTCCAGTTGACGAGCGTCTTCGTGGCGATCGCGGCGGGCCAGTATGCGGTGCCGTCGCCCCAGAAGCGGCCGATCGGAATCGAGATGACGGTCGTGAACACGATGCCGAGCATCAGCGCGCCGGTGACCTTGCGGGCGACGAGAATCGTCGTGACCGCGAGACCGATCAGGAACGTGATGACGACGGGATTCAGCGACGCCGAATGCACGATTGTCACCGGGTCGCCGACGACGAACTTCGCGTTCACGAGGCCGATGAGGCTGATGAACAGACCGATGCCGCACGACACCGCGTGCCGCAGATTCGCGGGAATCGCATCGACGACGAGCTTGCGCGCGTTGAACACCGCGAGCACCGCGAAGATCACGCCGGACCAGAACACGCAGCCGAGCGCGGTTTGCCACGGCATTTTGCCGCCGTGAACCATGACGAACGCGAAGAGCGCGTTCATGCCCATGCCGGGCGCGACGAGCACCGGATTGCGCGCGTAGAGGCCCATCGCGCAACTGCCGAGAAAGCTGACGATGACGGTCGCCGTCAGCGCGGCCGGAAACGGCACGCCCGCCGCCGACAAAATGCCCGGATTGACGACGATGATGTACATCGCCGTGAGGAACGTCGTGATGCCTGCGACGATTTCCGTCTTCGTGCGCGAGCCCGCGGCGCGAATGCCGAAGAAGCGCTCGAGCGCGGTCGCGTCGCGTTGTGGAGTTGTTGCTGTGGTTTCCATGCTTGTTCTTTACTGCTTCCAGTGCTGATCCAGGCGCGCGACCATTGCGTCGCGTTCTTCTTCGGTGACGAACGAGGCTTCCAGGCTGTTCTTCAACAGCGTGTAGACCTCGTGATCGGTGAGCTTCAGCGCGTCGACGATCGCGAAGTAATTCGCGTTGACGTAGCCACCGAAGTACGCGGGATCGTCGGAGTTGATCATCACCGCGACGCCTTGGTCCAGCAGGTCTTTCAGCGTGTGCTTCGTCATGTCGTCGAACACGCAGAGCTTGATGTTCGAGAGCGGGCACACGGTCAGTGCGATGCGCGCATCCGCGAGACGCGCGACGAGCGCCGCGTCCTCGATGCTGCGCACGCCGTGATCGACGCGATCCACCTTCAGCAGATCGAGCGCTTCATAGACATACGAGGGCGGCCCTTCCTCGCCCGCATGCGCGACGAGCTTCAGGCCGCGCTCACGCGCCTTCGCGAACACGCGCTCGAACTTCGAGGGCGGATGCCCGCGCTCCGACGAATCCAGCCCGACACCGATCAGCCGATGCGCGTACTTGTCGAACAGCGGCAATGCGCTTTCATAGGTCGCGAGCGCGTCCTCTTCAGAAAGATGGCGCAGGAAACAGAGAATCAGCTTGCTCGAAAGACCGCGCTTCTCACCTTCGGCGAGTGCGGCCTCGATGCCCGCGACGGCCGTTTCGATCGATACGCCGCGTTCCGTGTGCGTCTGCGGATCGAAGAAGATTTCCGCGTGCGCGACGTGGTCCGCGAGCGCGCGCTCGACATACGCCATCGTCATGTCGTAGAAATCATGCTCGGTGAGCAGCACGCTCGCGCCCGCGTAGTAGATGTCGAGGAACGATTGCAGGTCGGTGAACGCGTAGGCGGCGCGCAGCGCCTCGATCGAGTCGTACGCGAGCTTCACGTTGTTGCGCTTCGCGAGCGCGAAAATGAGCTCGGGTTCGAGCGACCCTTCGATATGGATATGCAGCTCGGCTTTCGGCGCGCGTGCAATCTTGTCGGCGAGTGTGGGATTCATGTGGGCTTTGTTGTGATGGGGCTACGGTTGTGCCTGTGGGTCAGGCGGTCTGTTGCGACGACGCGTGGCTCGAAGCGTTGGCTTCGACCGCCTGCAGCAGTTGGGCTGCCGCTGCAACGGCGATCACTTCGGGCGCCTTGTCGACGATGCCGTCGATGCCGATCGGACACACCATCCTCGCGATGCGCGCGGGGTCGATCCCGCGCGCCGCGAGCCGATGCTCGAACTGCTTCTTCTTCGCAAACGAGCCGATCATGCCGAAGAACGCGAAGTCGCCGCGTCTGAGAATGCACTCCGCCAGCGCGAGATCCACCGTGTGGTTGTGCGTCATCACGATGAAGTACGCGTTGGGCGGCGCATTGTCGACGGCTTCATCGGGCGCGCCGTTCGGCTCGATCGTTACGTTTTCCGGCACGGACTGCGGCGCGGCGAACTGGCCGAAGCCGGCGGCGTCCCGCTCGTCGACCCAGGTGACGTGACAGGGCAGCGTCGCGAGCACGCGCACGAGCGCCGCGCCAACGTGTCCCGCGCCGAACAGCACGACCTGGAAATCGCGCGGCGCGATGGTTTCGGTCAGGAGCGCGCCGCTCTCGTCGAAACCGGCGCCGTCCCACAAGAGGCAGTCGGCGTCGGTCGCGCCCGGTTCGGGGTCGGAGAGCATGACGGCATCGGGCATCGGCGCGAACGAGACGCTGCGCACGGTCGACAAACCCTGCGCGGTGCGCTTCGCAAGCGTCGTCACCCAGTTCAGATCGGATACGTCGAGCCGCTCGAACGCCAGCACGACCGCGCCGCCGCAGCACTGGCCGAGGCTCGGGCCCAGAGCGAAACGCTCCAGCCGCCTCATGCGCGGGCTGCGCATGCCGTCCTTCAGCACTTGCCGTGCGGTCTCGATGGCCTTCCATTCCAGATGGCCGCCGCCGATCGTGTAGCGCGCGTCCTCGCGCGTGACGATCATCTTCGTGCCCGGCTCGCGCGGCGCGGAGCCTTCGACACGCGCGACCGTCACGAGCACGACGGCGTCGCCGTGCGCGAGCAGGTGTTGCAGGTCGTTCAGCCAAACTTGCATCGGTGAGCTCCAGAAATGTCGGTTTGCGTCGTTGCAGGCGTTAGTTTACCGGGGCCGCTTCCTCCGCCTCGACAGAGAGCGCGTCAAGAATTGCCTCCGGCGTCGCCGGCGCGCGCAGTTTGGGCGCATCGGTTGAATCGGGGGAAACCGATGCGATCGCCGCGCGTATCGCGAGCAGCACCGAAAACGACAGCAGGAGCGGCGGCTCGCCGACGGCTTTCGAACGGAAAATCGTCGGCTCCGCGTTGTCATTTCGATAGAGCGCGACGTTGAAGATCGCGGGCGCGTCGCTGACGGCCGGGATCTTGTAGGTCGACGGCGCATGCGTCATCAGGCGTCCGTCGCGGTTCCACCACAGTTCTTCGGTCGTGAGCCAGCCCATGCCCTGGATGAAGCCGCCTTCCACCTGGCCGATATCGATCGCCGGATTGATCGAGCGTCCCGCGTCATGCAGCAGATCGGCGCGCAGGAGCTTCCACTCGCCGGTGAGCGTATCGACGACGACTTCCGACACCGCCGCGCCGTACGCGAAGTAATAGAACGGATGGCCTTGCAGCGTCTTCGCGTCCCAGTGCACTTTCGGCGTGGCATAGAAGCCGTCCGACCACAGTTGCACGCGCGCGAGATACGCGGCCGCGACGAGCTGATCGAACGGCATCTGCCCGCCGTTCACGTCCACGACGCCGCCGTGAAAGCGTACGTCGGCTGCATTGCCGCCGAGCTGCTTGACGACGAGCTCGGCGAGACGCGCGCGGATCGTGAGTGCCGCGGCTTCGGCGGCCTTGCCGTTCAGATCGCTGCCCGTCGATGCCGCCGTCGCCGATGTATTCGCGACCTTCGATGTGTCGGTCGCCGTGACGCGCACGCGCTGCAAGCCGACGCCGAACACGCTCGCGACGACCTGCGCGACCTTCGTGTTGAGGCCTTGTCCCATTTCGGTGCCGCCGTGATTGACGAGCACGGAGCCGTCCTTGTAGACGTGCACGAGCGCGCCCGCCTGGTTCAGGAACGGCACGTTGAACGAAATGCCGAACTTGACGGGCGTGAACGCGATGCCGCGCCTGAGCACGCCGTTTTTCGCGTTGAACGCGGCGACTTCGGTGCGGCGCTTCTGATACTCGCTCGACGCGACGAGTTCGTCGGTCAATGCCGCGATCACGTTGTCCGCGACCGGCTGACCGTAAGGCGTCACGTTGCGATCGCCGATGCCGTAATAGTTCGCGCGCCGCACGTCGAGCGGATCGCGTTTCAGCCGATGCGCGATCTCGTCTAGCATGACTTCCATCACGAGCGCGCCTTGCGGGCCGCCGAAGCCGCGAAACGCGGTGTTCGACTGCGTGTTGGTCTTGCAGCACAGCGCGCGGATCTCGACATCGCCCAGAAAGTACGCGTTGTCGAAGTGGCATACGGCGCGCGTGGCGACCGCACCGGACAGATCCGCCGAATAGCCGGCCCGCAACGCGATCTCGACGCGCACGCCGGCGATGCGCCCGTCGTCATCGAAGCCGCATTCGTATTCGTAGACCGCGTCGTGACGTTTGCCGGTGATCATGAAGTCGTCGTCGCGATCGGCGCGCAGCTTCACGGGACGCTTCAGCCAATGCGCCGCGAGCGACGCCACGCACGCGAACAGCGCCGATTGGGATTCCTTGCCGCCGAAGCCGCCGCCCATGCGCCGGCATTCGCACAGCACGGCGTGTGTCGGCCAGTCGAGCATGTGCGCGACGACCTGCTGCATCTCGCTCGGATGCTGCGTCGAGCTATGGACGAGCATGCCGTCCTGCTCTTTCGGAATCGCGTAGGCGACCTGTCCTTCGAGATAGAACTGCTCCTGCCCGCCGACTTCGAACTCGCCCGCGAGCCGATGTTTCGCCGATGCGATGCGCCCGGCCGCGTCGCCGCGACGCAAGTGCAGCGGCGGCAGGACGAACTGGTTGCGCGCCTTCGCTTCGCGCGGCGTCAGCACGGCTTCGAGCGGCTCGTAACGAACGACATCCTCGCTTTTCGCGAGCGCGGCGGCGCGGCGCGCCAGATCGTGACTCTCGGCGATGACCGCGAATACCGGCTGGCCGAGGTACTGCACGACATCGGCGGCGAGAATGGGATCGTCGTGCAGCACCGGGCCGCAATTGTTCTCGCCGGGAATGTCCGCGGCCGTGAGCACCGCGACGACGCCGGGCGCGGCGCGCACCGCGTCCAGATCCAGCGACACGATGCGCGCATGTGCGTGCCGCGACAGGCCGAGCGCCGCGTGCAGCGTGCCGCGCAACTCGGGGATGTCGTCGGTGTACACCGCTTCGCCGCTCACGTGCAGCGCCGCCGATTCGTGCGGCAGCGACGCGCCGGCGGCGTCGATATCCATCGGTTCGGTCAGTCGGTTCATGACGTTTCCTCCCCATGCGCGGCGTACGCGAAGGCATTCACTTCGGCGGGCGCGAGCGGCGCGTCCGGTCGCGTTTCCAGATAGAAGCGCCACAGTACGTTGCGCGCCACTTTCGCGCGATAGGCGCTCGACGCGCGCATGTCGGTGAGCGGCTGGAAATCGGCGTCGAGCGCGGTCATCGCGGCGCGTGCCGACGCTTCGTTCCACTCGCGCCCGATGAGCGCCGCCTCGGCCTGCGCCGCGCGTCTGGGCGTCGCCGCCATGCCGCCGAACGCGATGCGCGCATCCGTCACGCGATGGCTGTCGTCGAGCCAGATCGCGAACGCCGCGCACACCGCCGAAATGTCCTGGTCGTAACGCTTCGATACCTTGTACGTCCGAAAGCGCAACGCCGCGACCGGGCGCGGTACGCGAATCGCCGCGACGAATTCGCCGGCATCGAGCGCGGTCTTCTGATAGCCGAGATAGAACGCGTCGAGGCGCACCGTGCGGGTCTTGTCGGCCTTCTGCAGCACGAGTTGCGCATTCAGCGCGATGAGCGCCGGCATCGAATCGCCGATCGGCGAACCGTTCGCCACATTGCCGCCGAGTGTGCCCGCGTTGCGGATCGGCCGCGACGCGAACCGCGTCCACAGCTCGGCAAGCCCGGGATAGTCGGCGGCGAGCGCGGCATACGCGTCTTCGAGCGAGGCCGCCGCGCCGATCGTCAGCGTGTGCGCGTCGCGCTCGATCGTCTTCAGCTCGTCGACGTTGCCGATGTAGAGCAGTTCGCCGAGATCGCGGAACTGCTTCGTGACCCACAGGCCGACATCGGTGCTCCCCGCGAGCAGTCGCGCGTTCGGATGCGCGGCGCGCAACCGGGCGAATTCGGCGCGCGTGACGGGCGCGTGGAAGGTGTGCTGACCGGATGCATCGGACGCGCGATATTCGAACGTCTGCGTGCGCTTCAGTGCGATCAACTGTTGCGTGAGGGCGGCGGCATCGAAGGGCGGACGCGGATACTCGAACATGCGCTGCGCGGCATCGACGATCGGCCGATATCCCGTGCAGCGGCACAGATTGCCCGAGAGCGCGGCGGCGATTTCGTCGCGCGACGGCGGGCCTGCATCGCGCGGATGACGGTGATAGAGCGCCCACAGCGACATCACGAAGCCCGGCGTGCAAAAGCCGCATTGCGAGCCGTGACAGTCGATGAGCGCCTGCTGCACCGGATGCAGCGTGCCATCCGCGCCACGCAGATCTTCGACGGTGAAGAGGGCGCGGGAATCGAGCGTCGGCAGAAACTGGATGCACGCGTTGACGGCTTTGAGCGCGAGTGCCCCGCAAGCGTCGAGCTCGCCGATCACGACGGTGCATGCGCCGCAATCGCCTTCCGCGCAGCCTTCCTTCGTGCCGGTGCAAAGCGCATCCTCGCGCAGATGCTGAAGCACCGTGCGCGTGGCGGGCGCGCCGCCGATTTCGCGCACGGCGCCGCGTTGAAGGAAGCGGATGGTTTGCGTTGTCATGACTCAGGAAGACATTGCGGACCGGGCGCGCGTTACGCGGTTTCCGTTCGCTTCATGGGTTGGCGTGAGAAAACGCTCAGGCTGCCTTTGAACGAATCGGACTGCGCGCACGTAGATCGCCATCCAGACGCGACCTTAACACCCCAATATCCCAAAAATATTGTCGGGCACGTATCAAGATTATGCGGATGCGCTGATGCGGGAAAGGAGGAAGCGCGTAGTGCGCAGTGAAGCGGAGAAAACGGGCGGCGCGCGAATGTCGCCGCCCGGAACAAATTACCGGACCGTCGTGCGCAACTTGCGCTTCAAACGCACGCTCGCCGCGACCAGCACGAAAATCAGCACAAACGCGATGAGCGACCATTGCGGCAGAGACAGACCGAGAATCGGCGGATACGGCGTTTCGCACAGACCCGCGACCTTGAATACCTGCGGGAGCCAGCTTGCGGGCGGCAGACCGTCGACGATCGGCTGAAGCGCATCGAAACCGCAACTGAAGCCGGGATGTGATTGCACATAGACGTGGCGCGCGGCGGTGGCGGCGCCGCCGAGCGCCGAAATCGCGACGAGCGTTTCGAGCAGCGCAATGCCGCGCCAGTTACGGAAGGCCGCACCGAGAAACGCGAAAATCGCGACCAGCACGAAAAAATAGCGCTGGATGATGCACAGCGGGCAAGGATCTTCGCCATGGAAGAATTGCAGATACAGCGCGCCGCCGACGAGCCCGAGACTGACGAAACCGAGCAACACGAGCAGGCGGCGCTCGCGGCGCATCACCCGGTCGTCCTGATGCATCGTGAAGTGATTCAAAGAGTTGTTCATTATTTCTCAACGATTCGAGAAGGAAGCACCTGAGTTGCGCGGGGATCGCGGTGAATTCTAGCGCGAACGCCCGATGCGCGAAATCAGCCGCGATGTTCGGCCGCGATGTTCGGTCGCGATGGTCAGCTGTTTTTCAGGCGCTCAGCGGGTCGTCTCCAGCACCGCTTCGACGGCGCGCCCGATCGACAGCAGCGTGTCATCGGCGTTCGGCGCGCCTGCGAGCATCAGGCCGACGGGCGCCTCGCCGCGCGGATGGCAGGGCAGCGACAGCGCGCACGCATCGAGGAAGTTGAAGGCCGTCGGGTTGCGGAGAATCAGCGCATTGGTGCGCGTGAAGGCGTCGTCGTCCGTTTCCAGATCGGCGATGCGCGGCGGCAGCACCGGCACGGTCGGGCAGATGATCGCGTCGAAGCGCTGCCAGAGCGTCGTGCGGGCTTCTTCGATCATCGCGGCGCGCGCCTCGCACAAGTCGATGTAGTCCGCCGCGCTGGCCGCTTCGGCGCGCTTCAGACGCGCGAGCACGCGCGGGTCGTAATCGTTGCCGCGCTCAGCCATCAGCTTCCGATGCCACGCGTACGCCTCGATCGCCACGAGCGGATAGCGATTGATGTCAGGCAGCCGATCGAGGGGCGCGAAACGCACGTCTTCCACGAGCGCGCCCGCCGCGGCGAGGTGATTGACTGCGGCGGCGACCGCACTCGCGACGGGCGACTCGACGCCATCGGTCACGTAATTCGTGAGCACGCCGAGGCGCACGCCGTCGAGTGGGCGCGTGGCGGGCACACCGGGGTCGCGCCCGGCGAGAATGCGGTCGACGAGCGCGCAGCACGCGACCGAGACGCCGATGGGCCCGAACGAATCGAGCGTTTTCGAAAGCGGCACGCCGCCTTGCTTCGGAATGCGGCTCGCGGTCGGCTTGAAGCCGGTGAGGCCGCACAGCGCGGCGGGAATGCGGATGGAGCCGCCCGTGTCGGTGCCCAGCGCGACGGCGGCCATGCCGTCCGCGACCGACGCCGCCGCACCCGACGACGAGCCGCCCGCGATGCGCGCGTCGCCCGGCACGTCCGCATGCCACGGCGAGCGCGGCGTGCCGTAGTGCGGGTTCAGCCCGAGGCCGGAGAATGCGAACTCGCTCATGTTGGTGCGCCCGACGATCACCGCGCCCGCGCGGCGCAGGCGCGCGACGGCGATGGCGTCGGCCTTCGCGGGAGCGGCATCCTGCAACGCTTTCGAGCCGGCTCGCGTCACTTCGCCTTCGATATCGAAGAGATCCTTGATCGATACCGGAATGCCCGCGAGCGGCGAGAGCACGGTGCCGGCGCGGCGCAGCGCATCGTGGGCATCGGCGGCGGCGCGGGCGTGTTCGGCATCGACATGGAGGAATACGGTCGAGCCCTGTCCGGCAGGATCGGCGATGCGCTCGAGCGCCGCCTCGACGAGCGCGCGGCTCGTCGTGCGGCCGCGCTTCAGATCGGCGGCGAGTTGGGCGAGCGGGGCGAACTGCGGCGAAGTGGTCGGCATGGCGTCGGGCAGTGGCGTTGCCTGATGCGAGAAGGTCGGGCGCGCCCGGCGTTTCGCATCGGCAGTGAATGAAGGGGCGCCGTTCGCAAAGCCGGGGCGCCCGAGGTGGCTGTCATTCTAAGCCACCGCCGCCGATCGAACACCGCTCAGATCGTGCGCGAGAAGCGCCGCAGGCTCGCTTGTCCCAGATAGCGGTCGAATATCGAGGCGATATTGCGCACCAGCATGCGTCCGGCGGGCAGCACGCGGATCGCGTCGCGAGAGAGGTCGATGAGGCCGTCGTCGGCCATCGGCGCGAGGCGCGCGAGTTCGCTGGCGAAAGCGGCCGGGAACTCGATGCCGTGCGCGCTCGCGACATCGTCGAAACGCAGCTCGCCGCCGCACATGAGACGCATGATGATGTCGCGGCGGAGTTCGTCATCGGCGCAAAGACGCACGCCGCGCGCGATGGCGAGATCGCCCGCGTCGATCGCCGCGGCGTAGTCGGCGAGTTCGCGCGCGTTTTGCGCGTAGACATCGCCGATCTTGCCGATCGACGACGCGCCGATGCCGATCAGATCGCAATCCGCCCGCGTGCTGTAGCCCTGGAAGTTGCGCTGCAGCGTGCCGGCTTCGAACGCGCGCGCGAGCTCGTCGCCCGGCAGCGCGAAGTGATCCATGCCGATGTACACGTAGCCCGCTTCGCCCATGCGCGCGATCACGCGCTCGAGAATCGCGAGCCGCACGGCAGGCGAGGGCAGCGCGCTTTCGTCGATTTGCCGCTGCATCTTGAAGAGCGACGGCATGTGCGCATAGCCGAACACGGACACGCGATCCGGTTTCAGATCGATGATCGCGTCGAGCGTGCGCGAAAAGCTCTCGACGCTCTGATGCGGCAGGCCATAAATCAGGTCGACGCTCACGGACTTGAAGCCGTTCTTGCGCGCGGCGTCGAGCACCGTTTCGGTCATTTCGCGCGGCTGGATGCGATTGACGGCGCGCTGCACGCGTTCGTCGAAGTCCTGCACGCCGAGGCTCAGCCGATTGAAACCGAGCTCGCGCAGCAACGCGATCGTCGCCTCCGACGCCTCGCGCGGATCGACTTCGATCGAATATTCGGCGCGCTCGTCGGCGACGAGATTGAAATGCTCGCGCGTGGCGGACATCAGTTCGGCCATCTCGTCGTGCGAGAGGAAGGTCGGCGTGCCGCCGCCCCAGTGAAGCTGCGTGACCGGACGCGAAGTCTCGAAGAGCGCGGCCTGCAAGGCCAGTTCGCGCTTCATCCGGTCGAGATAGGGGCGTGCGTGCGCGCGATTTTTCGTCGCGACCTTGTTGCAGCCGCAGTAGAAGCAGACGGTGTCGCAGAACGGGATGTGGAAGTAGAGCGAGAGATCGGCGTTCGCTTTCGCCTTGCTCGCAGCTTCGCGATAATGCGCGGGGTCGAACGTGTCGGTGAACTGGACGGCGGTCGGGTAGGACGTGTAGCGCGGGCCGTGCGCGTCGTAGCGCGTGAGCAGATCGGGACGAAAGAGCGGGGCGGCGGCAGTCATGGCGAACCTCGGGGAATCTTCCGAGTGTAGTCGGGCGGTGAACGCGGCATTTGCGCGATAAGGTCGCAGCCTGATAGCAGCGATTTGACGAAGCGCAAAGATGAGGCGTGGGACAATATCGTTTCTTTTTATGCGGTTGAGTGTCGCCATGCCGATCGATTCTTCGTCTCATGCCTGCCGCGAAGGTTGCGGCGCCTGCTGCATCGCGCCGTCCATCTCGAGTCCGATTCCAGGAATGCCGGAAGGCAAGCGCGCGGGCGAGCGTTGCGTCCAACTGGGCGACGATCTGCGCTGCAGGATTTTCGGCGATCCGCGCAGGCCGGCGTGCTGCGGCGGTTTGCAGCCGTCCGTGGAGATGTGCGGAGAGACGCGCGAATATGCGCTGACGTGGATCGAACGACTGGAAACGCAGACGCGGCCGACGCAACTGTCTCGATGATCGGCAGTCCAATTCGCGAATCGCCCCACACGGCGCAGACTTGAAAAAAAGCTTTGGAGGATCACGCATGACGGAACCCGTCGCGCCGCTGCGGCGCCGGTTCGTGCTGGCAGGACTGGTGTCTTTGTCCGCACTCGCATTCACTTCGACGGCGCAATCCGCGTCGAACTCGATATTCCCCTTCATTCCGGACCACTACACATTTTCGACGCAGCAGGTTCAGCAAGCCGTCGCGCGCAAATTCCCGCTGCAACGCACGGCGTCGCAAATATTCGATGTCGTCCTGAGCAATCCGGTCGTTGGCATGGCGCCGGATCGGAATCGCGTGACGGTGCGCGTCGACGCGCGTCTGTCCACGCCGTTCATGCCGAATCCCGTGATCGGCGCGTTCACGCTCTCGACGCAACTCGCTTACGACGCGCCGAGCCGTTCAGTCATTCTCGTCTCGCCATCCGTTGACGATGCGCAGTTTAGTGGTGACGCCGGGCAGTACAACCAGCAGATTGCGTCGGTCGGCGCGCAACTCGCCGCGCAATTGCTCGATCGTTATCCGATCCACACCTTCAAACCCGAGGAACTCCAGTTCGCCGGCGTGTCCTACGAACCCGGTACAATCACAGTCCTTACAAACGGCATACGTGTGCAGATCGTTGAGAAGTGAGTCGAAATCTCTGCGCAATGTGCTCCGCAAGCAACGGCGATAACGGCGAACAAGGGCTGAACGGATGGACTGGATATTGATGGTGAAGGCGCTCATTCTGGGCGTCGTGGAGGGCTTGACCGAATTCCTGCCGGTTTCGAGCACGGGGCACCTGATCGTGGCGGGCAGTTTGCTGAATTTCACCGACGCGCAATCGAAAACCTTCGATGTCGTCATCCAGTTCGGCGCCATTCTCGCGATCTGCTGGGAATATCGCGGGAAGATCGGTTCCGTGGTCACGGGTCTGCCCGTACGCGCCGATGCGCGGCGATTCACGCTGAACCTGATCATCGCGACCATTCCGGCCATCGTGCTCGGTCTTCTTTTCGAGAAGGGCATCAAGTCGGTTCTGTTCTCGCCGGTGCCGGTGTCGGTGGCGCTGATCGTCGGCGGCATCGTGATCTTGTGGGCCGAGTCGCGCCAGCGCGAACGCGCCGTCACGCCGCGCGTGCAATCCGTCGATGATCTCTCTTACACGGATGCCTTCAAGGTCGGTCTCGCGCAGTGCTTCGCGCTGATTCCGGGCACCTCGCGTTCCGGCGCGACGATCATCGGCGGGATGCTGTTCGGACTCGAACGACGCGTCGCCACCGAGTTTTCGTTCTTCCTCGCCATTCCGATCATCTTCGGCGCGACGCTCTACGAAATGGCGAAGTACTGGCGCACGCTGACCGTGAACGATTTCGGGCTCTTCGCGGTCGGGCTCGTCGCGGCCTTCATCAGCGCCTTCGTCTGCGTGCGGTGGCTGCTGCGCTACGTCGCCTCGCACGATTTCACGGCGTTCGCGTGGTATCGCATCGGCTTCGGCTTGCTGATTCTGATCGTCGGATACAGCGGGGGCTTGAGCTGGGCCGACTGACGCGCGTCTCGCCGCGCAGGATGCAAAGCGCCACGGCTTGCCGTGGCGTTGTCTTTTTTTGCCCGGGCGCGTTTCAGCAGCGGCGGAACATCAGGTCCCAGACCCCGTGTCCGAGCCGCAGTCCGCGTCGCTCGAACTTGGTGACCGGACGGAAATCGGGGCGCGGCGCGTAGCCGTCCGCGGTATTTTCCAGTGCCGGCTCGGCGGACAGCACTTCAAGCATCTGCTCGGCATAGTTCTGCCAGTCGGTCGCAAGATGGATGTAGCCGCCCGGTTTCATGCGCGACACGAGCAGCGCGACGAACTTCGGCTGGATCAGGCGGCGCTTGTGATGACGCGCCTTGTGCCACGGATCGGGGAAGTAGATGTGCACGCCGTCGAGACTGTCGGGCGCGATCATGTGTTCGAGCACTTCAACCGCGTCGTGCTGAAGGATCCGGATATTGCCGAGCCCTTGCTCGCCGATCAGCTTCAGGAGTGCGCCGACGCCCGGCTCATGCACTTCCACGCCGATGAAGTCATCGCCGGGACGCGCGGCCGCGATCTCCGCCGTGGTGGCGCCCATGCCGAAGCCGATCTCCAGCACGCGCGGCGCCTGTCGGCCGAAGAGCGCATCCCAATCGCCGGGCTGAGGCGCGTAGGGCACGACATAGCGCGGACCGAGATCGTCGATTGCGCGCTGCTGGCCCGGCGATACACGGCCCGCGCGCGTGACGAAGCTGCGGATGCGGCGATGGCGCAGCGTGACGTCTTCGCCGCTGCTGACCTCGGGCGGGTGATTGCCGTTGGCGTCGGCGGCGTCCTTGGGATCGTGGTTCATGAGGCGATGCTGGAAACGGATGCGGGAAACTAAAAAGCCGCCCAAACGTGACTTGGGGCGGCTTTCGCTGGAATTCTGGAGCGGGCGATGGGAATCGAACCCACGTCAGTAGCTTGGGAAGCTACGGTAATAGCCATTATACGACGCCCGCATGAACCGGCTATTGTAAGCGCAACACGCCCCGAGGCGCAATTGCGCCGGGCGTTCAGATCCCGAACAGCGTCATCGAGACGGCGACGCGCGTCACGACCATCAGCAGCACCTGCACGATCACGAAGAGCAGGATCGGCGAGAGATCGATGCCGCCGAGCCGCGGCAGAATGCGCCGCAACGGATCGAGGAACGGCGCGGTGATCTGGTAGAGCAGCGGCATCGCGGGCGACTGCGGATTGAGCCATGACAGCAGCGCCATCAGGATCGTCACCCAGATGACCAGGTTCAGCGCCCACTTGACGACGGTCAGCAGCGCGACGAGCAGAAGGATCGGCGCCATGAGCGTCGGATCGACGCCTGCGAGCACGACCATCAGCGTGACATAGACAGCCGACGCGATGAATGCCGCGACGATGCTCGCCCAGTCGATCTTCCCGCCGGGCAGGATCTTGCGCAGCGGCAGGACGATCCAGTTGGTCGCCTGCATGACGGCGTTCGATACCGGGTTGTAGGGCGGCATGCGCACGACCTGTATCCATGCGCGCAGCAAAAGCGCCGCGCCGAACAGGGTGAAAAGCGTGTTAAGCAGAAAACGGGCGATATCGCCGAACATCTCGGGTCCTCTAGGATGCGTGCGCAGTGTCGCGACTTGCGCCGGGTCGTTTGACGAAGAGTGAAGGAATGCGGAGGTGCTAGCGGGCGAAGATCCGGCCGGTGGTGGTCTCGGAGGAGCGCTCGGCCATGCGGCGCGAATCGTGAATGCTGACCTTGATCATTGTTCGTTCTCTGGACTTGAGTATCGTGCCGAAGCCAGCGCATCGCGCGCGATCCACGCGATCGCGCCCGTTCCCTTCGATGAAGCGTCGCGATTGACTGAATGCGGCGACTCGGATTCCCCGCCCAGCAGGCGTGCCTGATGGGGGACGGACGTCACCTTAACATGGCTTTAAGGCCGCTTGGGGACGTTGTCGCACGTGGCGCGAGCGATTCTCCGGACAATGGCGTGAAAGGCAAGTGAAAGTGGTTCGCGAGGGCGCTCGCGCCACGCAACGTCATCATCGGAAAACCCTAGTGTTGCCAATCCGAGACGATCTCGAAAACGCGTATTTCACGCAAAACTGGCAGGATATAAATACAAAGCAAACAGTGGCGGGCTTATTTTGTGGTCGAAGTACTGGCGAGCGGAATTGGAAAGGCCGGTTTCCGGATTCAAGGGTATCTTTCCTGCTGTACGTGGTTAGACGCACATTCGACGTCATTCTAGGTTTCTTTGCGAACATCGAGGAACGAACCGGCGCTCAATACTAACGAGAACAAGGATTCAGCGGGAGACGGCATGCGGCCGAAGCCGCCCGTTCTCCCTTAAGGGTTTCATTCGCTACGTTCGGAGGTCGCCATGAGCATTTTCTCTTACCGAAAGCATCTGCGCTTCTTGAGCCAAGCCCAGCGGCGCCGCTGGTGGGACCAGAAGAAGCGCCTTACGCCACGGGTGGTCATCGGCGCGGCGTATGTGCCGCCCAACGTCACGCGTGAGTTCGCTTACGTGAAAGTAGGCTGAAGCGAACCGTTTAAAAATCTCGCGGAGTACATGAAAAGCCCCGCCGGACGCGCTGTCTGGCGGGGCTTTTCGCTTCATTTGTAAATAGACGTTACGCATATTTTGCGATTTTCAGCGGGGCGTCTCGTGCATCGCTCGCCAACGACCGCCGAACGGCGAATTCGAACACTTTCGCCGGCGACGTCGGGCTTTCACGTCCGCGCCGGCGTTAAGGAACTTGCAATTTGCAACAAATGGCCCCTGCGACCGACCGTTTTTTTCGATAAATTTGGTTCATACCGTCGCTCGTGAGCCGTGGATACCGGCCACACGCGAAGCGGCGAGGAGAACGAAAGTGAAAAAGCTCGGTGGTTTGTTGGTTGCTGGTGCGCTCGGCGTCGGTTTTGTCGGTGCTGCGCAGGCGCATGTCTCAGTTGGCGTGGGCATCGGGGTGCCAGCCTATCCGGTCTACGCTGCGCCGCCCGCACCCGTCTATGTAGCTCCGCCGCAGCCCGTGTACGTCGCGCCGCCGCCACCGGTCGTCTATGGGCCGCCGCCTGCCGTGGTCGTAGGCGGTTACGGCGGATACCGCTACTACGGCCGTCCGTACTATCGGCATCATGGCTACTACCGTCATGGTCCGGGCTGGCGTTACTGATCGGTCCGGCGGGCAAATCAAGAAGGCGATGCAAGCGTGCGTCGCCTTCTTCGTTTCAGGGCTTTTGAATTCTGCGATGGAACTGGGAGAATGGTGATCCCCTTCAACTCGCACGCCCACGCCGATGTCCTCTCTTCCCGCCCCGACTTTCGATGACGTCGCCGATGCCGCCCGGCGCATCGAAGGCGTCGCCCATCGCACGCCCGTCCTGACTTCCCGCACTGCCGATGCCATCGCGGGCGCGTCGCTCTTTTTCAAGTGCGAGAACTTCCAGCGCATGGGCGCGTTCAAGTTCCGCGGCGCCTACAACGCGCTCTCCCATTTCGACGACCGGCAGCGCGCCGCGGGCGTGATCACGTACTCGTCCGGCAATCATGCGCAGGCGATCGCGCTGTCCGCGAAGCTCGCAGGCATCCGCGCAACGATCGTGATGCCGGAGGACGCGCCCGCCGCGAAGATGGAGGCGACGCGCGGCTACGGCGGCGAAGTGATCACCTACGACCGCTACACGCAAAACCGTGAGGAAATCGGCCGCAAGCTGGCCGATGAGCGCGGCATGACGCTGATCCCGCCTTACGATCATCCGCATGTCATCGCCGGGCAGGGCACGTCGGCGAAGGAACTGATCGAGGAAACCGGGCCGCTCGATTATCTGTTCGTGTGCCTGGGCGGCGGCGGGCTGATCGGCGGATGCGCGCTCGCGGCGGCGGCGCTGTCGCCGGACTGCAAGGTGATCGGCGTCGAGCCGGAAGCGGGCAACGACGCGCAGCAGTCGCTCGCGCGCGGCGAGATCGTGCATATCGAGGTGCCGCGCACGATCGCCGATGGCGCCGCGTCCACGCATGTCGGTGAATACAACTTCCCGATCATCCAGCGTCACGTCGACCGGATCGTCACCGTGAGCGACGCGCAGTTGATCGAGACGCTGCGCTTCTTTGCGCAGCGCATGAAGATGGTCGTCGAGCCGACCGGCTGTCTCGCGGCCGCGGCCGTTCTGCAGAAGGTCGTGCCGGTCGAAGGCAAGCGGGTCGGCGTGATCGTGTCGGGCGGCAACGTCGATCTCGCGAAGCTGGCTCAGTTCGTCGCGTGATGATGGTGCTTCGTCATGACGTCGCGTTGACGATCAGATCGCGGTAGCCGTTGACGATCACGCTGTACGCGAAGTACGCGAAGAGCAGGGCGGACATCACGTGGCACGCGCGCAGGAGCTGGGTTCCGGCGCGCTTTCTGCCGTGGCTCGCGAGCGTGCAGATAAAGATCGTCCAGCCGAGTCCGCCGCAGAAAAAGCCGATCAGAAACACGGACGCGGAGACGGGGCTCGTCGCGCCGGACTTGGCGATGAGCGCGCCGCCGACCGCCGCGAACCACAGGATTGCACTCGGCGACGACACCGCGAGCAGGCATCCGCGCAAGAAGCTTTTCCAGTGGCCGGGACGGGGCACGGTGAGATCCGCTTCGCCTTCGACGGGCGGCGCGGATGCCGGATTGAGCGCTTCCCGCGCCATCTTCCACGTGAGGAAGAGCAGCACGATCGCACCGCCGATCCACACGACCCAGCGCACCGCGGAAAACTGCAGCAGCGCCGACATGCCCGCGAGCGCGAGCATCGCATAGACCAGATCGCCGAAGCATGTCCCGAGGCCGAGCACGAGCCCCGGTTTGAAGCCATGCGACAGCGCAAGCGAAATGATCGCGACATTGGCGATCCCGATATCCAGACACAGCGACAGCGACAGAAAGAAACCGTCCGACAGCAACGACCACGAATGCATATTGTTATTAATGGTTGTGAAGCTCGAAACTCACGTCGAGACGGCCGGTCGGCACGTTCATCGTGTTGCGCGTCGGCGGATTGCGGAACGCGGCGAGCGCGTCGCGTTGCCGTTGCGTGCCGATGCCGAGCGTATCGAGCACGTGGACGACGACAGCATTGAGCACCGACGTGTTGCCGTCCTCGACCTTCACCGCGATGCCGATCGGACCTCGTTCGCGGCGCACGCCGATTGCATAGCTTGCATCCGCGCCCGTCTTGCCGACGAGCGTGCCGCCGAACGCCTGCATCAACAGCGTGCAGAAACGCCCTTCGCCGGCAACGAGCTCCGGATGCGACGTCATCGCGCGATGGATGCGCGCAAGCGGCGAGCCGTCCGGCGCGGCGGCGATTTTCATATAGAGCCGCGCGAGACGTTCGAGCGGGAAGGCGGGCGTCGGCAGATTGCAGCCGTCGATGGCCCATTGCACAGCGTCGTCGGTGAGATCGACCGCGCGCGCGACCGTGCGCTTCACGTGCGTCTGGAGCGGATGATCGGGCAGGTGATAATCGCCGGGCGGCGCGTTCATCGCCCGCGCGCCGGCGAGCATGCCGGCGTGCTTGCCGGAGCAGTTGCTGCAGGCGGGAGTCGGCGTGAAGTCGCGCCTGATCCAGTCCTTGTACACCGCCTCCGAGATCGGAGGATGGCCGCCGCAGCGCAGATCGCTTTCGCTCGCGTTCGACCGGGCGAGCATCGCGAGCGCGCGCTCGATATGACGCGGCTCGCTGCTATGCGATGCGCACATCAGCGCGAGGTCTTCGTCGGTGAAGCCGAAGCGCTCGAGCGCGCCCGTTTCGATCACCGCGAGCGCCTGCGCGGGCTTCGCAGCCGAGCGCGGCAGCGTCACGCGATGCGGATCGCCGAAGGAATGCACGAGGCGTCCGTTTGCATCGACGACGGCGACGTGCGCCGCGTGCGTGTTCTCGACGACATCGCCTCGATAGAGCGTGGCTGCGATCATGATTTATCCAGTCCGATTTCAGTCCACAGCGCATCGACGCGGCGCTTCACCGCTTCGTCCATGACGATCGGGCGGCCCCATTCGCGACTCGTCTCGCCGGGCCATTTGTTGGTCGCATCGAGCCCCATCTTCGAGCCGAGGCCCGCGACCGGCGACGCGAAGTCGAGATAGTCGATCGGCGTGTTGTCGACCATGACGGTGTCGCGCGTCGGATCGACCCGCGTCGTGATGGCCCAGATGACTTCCTTCCAGTCGCGCACGTTCACGTCTTCATCCACCACGACGATGAACTTTGTGTACATGAACTGACGCAGGAAGCTCCACACACCGAACATCACGCGCTTCGCGTGGCCGGGGTAGCTCTTCTTCATCTGCACGATCGCCATGCGATAGCTGCAACCTTCGGGCGGCAGATAAAAATCGGTGATCTCGGTGAACTGCTTCTGCAGGAGCGGCACGAACACTTCGTTCAGCGCGACGCCGAGCACCGCGGGCTCGTCGGGCGGCTTGCCGGTGTAAGTGGAATGGAACAGCGCGTCGCGGCGCATCGTGATTTTCTCGACGGTAAAGACCGGAAACCACTCCTGTTCGTTGTAGTAGCCGGTGTGATCGCCGTACGGCCCTTCGAGAGCGTGCTCGTATTTCGCGGCGGCAGAAGCCGATGGACGCGGCGGCGCGCCTTCGGGTGCGGGCGGCGGCGTGCCGTCTTGCGGATAGATGAAGCCTTCCAGCACGATCTCGGCGCGCGCCGGCACCTGAAGCGTATCGACGCCCGGCGTCAGGCATTTCGCGAGCTCCGTGCGCGAGCCGCGCAGAAGGCCCGCGAACTGATATTCGGACAACGAATCGGGCACGGGCGTCACGGCGCCGAGGATCGTCGCGGGATCGGCACCGAGCACGACCGCCACCGGATACGGCTTGCCGGGATTCGCGAGCGCGAACTCGCGAAAGTCGAGCGCGCCGCCGCGATGCGCGAGCCAGCGCATGATGAGCTTGTTGCGCCCGATGAGCTGCTGCCGATAGATGCCGAGATTCTGGCGCGGCTTGTTCGGCCCGCGCGTGACGGTGAGACCCCAGGTGAGCAGCGGGCCGGCGTCGCCGGGCCAGCACGTCTGGATCGGCAGTCGATTGAGATCGACGTCCTTTCCTTCCCACACCACTTCCTGGCAAGGCGGCGCGCTGACCGACTTCGGTGCCATGTCCCACACGGCTTTCGCGAGCGAGAGCAGTTTGCCCGCGTCTTTCAGGCCCTTCGGCGGCTCGGGTTCCTTGAGCGCGGACAGCAGCCTGCCGACATCGCGCAACGAACTGAGCGCGGCGACGTCGCTGCCGAGGCTGACATCGGCGCCGCCTTGCGCCTCCGTCTCGATGCCCATGCCGAGTGCGACGCGCCGGGTCGTGCCGAACAGGTTGGCGAGCACGGGCATCGTGTGGCCGGTGGGCGCTTCGAAAAGCAGCGCTGGGCCGCCCGCGCGCAACACGCGATCCGAGACTTCGGTGATTTCGAGAACGGGGGAAACGGGCTGCCGAATGCGGCGCAGTTCACCGAGCGCCTCGAGGCGGGCAATGAAGTCGCGCAGATCTTTGTATTTCATCGATGGTCGAAAGTGGACTCGAAGGCGCCGGAGCATGAAGCTCGACGGACGGGGCGGCTGCGCGCCAAGCGATTGTCGATTTTACCTGCGTGCGCGTCCGTGCGTTGGGGGACATTCAGTGAATTCCGCCGGGAATCGCCCGTCATACGTGCTTTTCGAGTGCTGAACACTGTTCAATATAACTGTAAGTAATTGAAACGCAAGTCTATAGCATTGACGGATAATTAAACCCTGCTAGAATCGCTTGGCATCCATTGCAGGTTTTGAAACTTTTTACCTTCGCCTCAGGTCTGTTCTGACGCAACGTGCGTCGCCTGCGCCGTTCCTGCCCGGCGACTCACGGTGGTTGGTTGTCCTGGCCGGCGTTTTTCGCGCCGGTCTTTCGCGTGGAAGGTCATTGCGCATGAGGGCATGCAGTTCGTGCCGCGCAGCCCGGCAGTCTTTTGCCGGATCGGCTTTCCAGACGGCGCATGCCGTATCCCCGATGCCGCTTGTGCTTGCCGAGAGCAAGCGGTGTCTGATTTGCGCTCCGAATACGCGCTTTATTCGTATTCATCTGCGCAAATCATGCAACATTGGGAGTATCGATGAACACTTCGGTTTGGTGGGGTTCCGACACCCGCGCCGCGCAGATCGTGCGCGTGGCGCTGCGTCGCGGACGCCGTTTGAGTCACCATGTCTTCGCGATGGTCGGTTGTGCTGCCGTCGTCAGCGCGCTTGCATTGTGGTTGCTGCCTTCCTGGCGCACGAACTTTGCCGCAAAGATCATGCCTTTCGTGTCGGCTGCCGTTCAGGCCGGGCCGGCACGCCTGCTCGCGGGCCAGCCGTTGCCGCCGTTCTCGGCGGTGCATCGCGCGCCTGGCGGTTCCACGCTGCCCGTAGACGTCGCTGCTAACGCGGCTCCATCGGACGATCTCAAGGCGCCTGCGACGGGGCCGTCGCTCGGTGCCGCCGCCGGCGACGACGCGAGCACGCGTCAGCTCACCGGGGGCATCAGCCTCGCCGTATCGCCCAACGGGCTCGACCCGCGCACGATGCCGTCCGCCGGCATGCTCGCGAGCATGATTCCGACGCAACGCGTGGTCGCCGATGCACGCGACGACCGGGTGCTCGTGTCGACGCGCGAGCAGAAGCTCGTGTCGAACTTCATCGCGCGACGCTATCGCGTGGCGGAAGAGCCGGTCGCCGAGCTCGTGCGCGCCGCGTTCGATACCGGACGCGAAGTCGGCCTCGACCCGCTCCTGCTGCTCTCGGTCATGGCGATCGAATCGGGCTTCAACCCGTATGCGGAAAGCGGCGTCGGCGCGCAGGGCCTGATGCAGGTGATGTCGAAGGTTCATTCCGACAAGTTCGAATACTTCGGCGGCTCGCACGCGGCGCTCGATCCGCTCGCGAACATCAAGGTCGGCGCGCTCGTGCTGAAGGATTGCATCGCGCGCGGCGGCTCCGTGGCCGGTGGCCTGCGCTATTACGTGGGCTCGACGACGCAGGATGACGGCGGCTACGGCGCGAAGGTGCTGGCCGAGCGTACGCGTCTGCGCGATGTCGCGCGCGGCCGCAACGTGCCGATCAACGCACCGCAGGCGCCGGTTCAGGCTGCGCCGAAGCAGGTTCTGGCCTCGACCGCAACCGAGAAGCGCGTTCACGTGACGATCGATGCGGCGAAGAAGGCAGCGGCGCAGGACGACGGCGATGGAGAAACGAAGCACGTCGCGTCGGCGGAGTTCGGCGCTTGAAGGTTTGGTCGGACACAAAGAAAAAGGGCACCTTTGCGGTGCTCTTTTTTCGTTCTTGCGACGTCTTCTTATCGGCGGAATAGCGCGCCTAGCCGCTCGACAGCTTCCTCCAGCTTCGAATATGCCGTCGCATACGACAGACGGATATAGCGCTCCGGCGCATGAAACCCGAAATCCGCGCCCGGCACGAGCACGACGCCCGCGTCGTGGAGCATCGAGTGCGTGAGTGCGTCGCTGTTGCCCGCAGCGGGGTGATGAACCGTCGTCGTGTCGGCATAAACGTAAAACGCGCCGTCGGGCACCACGGGCACGCCGAAGCCGAGCGAACGCAGCGCCGGCACGATGTAGTCGCGTCGACGCTTGAATTCGAGGCGGCGCGCTTCGTAAATCGCGATCGTCTGCGGCTCGAAACACGCGAGCGCCGCGTGCTGCGCGAGTGCCGACGCGCAGATGAACAGGTTCTGCGACAGCTTTTCGACCGCGCTCACCATCGAGCGCGGCACGACGAGCCAGCCGAGCCGCCAGCCGGTCATGTTGAAGTACTTGGAAAAGCTGTTCACGGTGACGACGTCGTCACCGAAGGAGAGGGCGGACACGGGCTTCGCGTCGTAGCTCAAACCCTGATAGATCTCGTCGACGATCGTGAAGCCGCCGCGTGCGCGCACCGTGTCGACGATGCGCCGGAGTTCATCGGGCTCGATCGACGTGCCCGTCGGATTCGACGGCGACGCGAGGAGCACGCCGCGTGTGGCCGGTCCCCAGTTTTCCTCGACATGTTCCGCCGTCAACTGAAAGCGCTCGGCTGGACCGCTCGCGATGAGCACCGGTTTGCCATCGGCCGCCGACACGAAGTGCCGGTTGCACGGGTAGCATGGATCGGGCATCAGCACTTCGTCGCCGTTATCGACAAGCGCCATGCACGCGAGCAGCAGCGCCGCCGACGCGCCCGCCGTTACCACGATGCGCTCCGGATCGACCGTCAGGCCGAACGTATCGCGATAATGCCGCGCGATCGCCTCGCGCAGCGGCGTGATGCCGAGCGCGTTGGTGTACTGCGTGACGCCGCGCTTCAACGCATCGGCGGCGGCGTGGATCACGGGCTCGGGCGCGGTGAAGTCGGGCTCGCCGATGCTCATGTGGATGACGTCGCGGCCCGCGCGTTCGAGCGCCTGAGCCTCTTTCATCAGCTCCATCACATAGAACGGCTCGATTGCATCGACGCGCGACGCCAGCCGCACGAGAGGTTCCGCACCCTGGCCCATTTATGCTCCGCGTCCGCGCGCCTGCGCCTCGGTCGGGCGCATGACGACGGCGAGCTTGTCGAGCACGCCGTTCACGTATTTGTAGCCGTCCGAGCCGCCGAAGGTCTTCGTCAGCTCGACCGCCTCGTTGATGACGACGCGATACGGCACGTCGATGTGATGCTTGAACTCGAACGCGGCCACGAGCAGCACCGCGCGCTCGACCGGCGACAACTGCTCGATCGGGCGGTCGAGGCACGGCTGCAACTGCTCGGACAGCGCGGCGGATTCCTTGATCACGCCGTGCAGGATCGCATCGAGATGCGCCTGATCGGCCTTGTCGAAGCCTTGCGCGTTGCGCAGTTGCGCGTCGATTTCGCCGGCGGGCGCGCCCGACAGCAACCATTGATAAAGCCCTTGCGTCGCGAGTTCGCGCGAACGGCGTCGTGCGCTCTTCATGCGCGGTCCTCGTCTTCTTCGTCTTCGTCTTCGTCATCGCCGTCGAGCTGCTCGAGCGCGACGGACAGATTCGCCATTTCGACCGCCACGCGCGCGGCGTCGCGGCCCTTTTCGGTCATGCGGGCAACGGCCTGCTCGTCGTTTTCGGTCGTCAGCACGGCGTTCGCGACCGGAATGCCGAAATCGAGCGCGATACGCGAGATGCCCGAGCCGCTCTCGTTCGACACGAGCTCGAAGTGATACGTCTCGCCGCGCACGACGGCGCCGAGCGCGATCAGTGCGTCGAACTGGCCGGATTCCGCGAGCTTCTGCAGCGCGAGCGGAATTTCGAGCGCGCCCGGCACGGTGACGAGCAGCACGTCCTGGCCGATCACGCCGAGGCGCTCCAGCTCTTCGATGCAGGCGTCGGCGAGGCCGTTGCACACCGGTTCGTTGAAGCGCGACTGCACGATGCCGATGCGCAAGCCGTCACCGTCGAGGTTCGGCTGATATTGTCCGATTTCCATGAATGAGGTCTTCCCTTGGAATTGTGTGGAATAGGATTGTGCGGGCCGGCGGTCTCAGGCCGAGCGCAACTGGGTGATGGCGGTTTCCGTCGGCGCGGCGGTGGCGGGGCAGCCGGGCATCGGCACGAAGCCCGTCACTTCTAGCCCGTAGCCCGACATGCTGCCGAGCTTGCGCGGCGTCGCGAGCACTTCCATTTTGCCGACGCCGATATCGCGCAGAATCTGCGCGCCGATGCCGTAGGTCTTGAAGTCGATCGGGCGGCGCTTCAGCTCGGCCGCCTTGTCCTTCTGGTCGAAGGCGCGGAACACGTCGACGAGATGCTCCTTCGTGTCGCCGCAATTGAGCATGACGATCGCGCCGAGATCGCGCGCGGCGATTTCCTTCATCGCGGCGTCGATGGTCCACGAGTGCGTCGACGAATCGATTTCGAGCAGATCGAGCACCGAGAGCGGCTCGTGCACGCGCACCGGCGTGTCGCGGTCGGGATGCGGTGTGCCGCGCACGAGCGCGATATGGGGCGAGTGCGTCGGCTCGTCGCGATACAGCACCGCGCGGAACGGGCCGTGCGCGGTCTGCATCGTGCGCTCGCAGACTTTCTCGATGATCGACTCGGTGCGGCTGCGGTAGTGGATCAGATCGGCGATCGTGCCGATCTTGATGCCGTGCTGCTCGCCGAATTGAATGAGGTCCGGAAGGCGCGCCATCTCGCCGTCGTCCTTGATGATCTCGCAGATCACCGCGGCGGGCGTGAGGCCCGCGAGCGCGGTCAGATCGCAGCCCGCTTCGGTGTGGCCCGCTCGCACGAGCACGCCGCCCGGCTGCGCCATGATCGGGAACACGTGGCCCGGCTGAACGATATGCTCGGCGCGCGCGTCGTGGGCGACCGCCGTGGCGATCGTCTTTGCACGGTCCGAGGCGGAAATGCCGGTCGTCACGCCCTCGGCGGCTTCGATGCTGACCGTGAAAGCCGTGCCGTACTGCGTGCCGTTTCGATGCGTCATGAGCGGCAGGTTCAGTTGCCTGCAGCGCTCCTGCGTGAGCGTGAGACAGATGAGCCCGCGGCCGTGCTTCGCCATGAAGTTGATGGCTTCGGGCGTCACGAATTCGGCGGCGACGACGAGATCGCCTTCATTTTCGCGGTCTTCTTCGTCGACGAGGATCACCATCCGGCCGGCTTTCAGTTCAGCGATGATCTCAGGAGTGGAGGCGAGCGACATGATGACGTCCCGTGCGGGTCCGGTTTGGGGAAAGCGCGTATTTTACGCCACGGACGATGGACAGTCGGTGAAATCGGCGGGCAGACGGGCGGGAGGCCTTCGTGGCCAACGAGTGGCCCCGGCGCCGCGCAAAAGAGGCTCAGATTAGCGCGCGCTCATCATCCGTTCGACATATCGCGCGATCAGATCGATTTCCAGATTGACCTTCGCGTCTCTGGAAAGCGCCTTGAGCGTCGTGACTTCAACGGTATGCGGAATCAGGTTGATGGAGAATTCGCAGCCGTCGGCACGGTCGCTCACGGAGTTCACGGTGAGACTCACGCCGTTCACCGTCACCGAGCCTTTGTAAGCCAGGTACTTGCCGATGTCCTTCGGCGCGACGATGCGCAGTTCATGCGATTCGCCGACGGGTTCGAACTTCGACACGACGCCCAGTCCATCGACGTGCCCGGAAACGAGATGCCCGCCGAGCCGGTCGTGGGCGCGCAACGCCTTCTCCAGATTCACTTCGACGCCCGCTGCGCCGAGCCCGACCGTCTTGTTGAGGCTTTCGCGCGACACTTCGACATCGAACGCATTGGACGACTTCTGGATCACCGTCATGCACGCGCCCTGGATCGCGATGCTATCGCCGAGTTCGACATCGGCGAGATCGAGATCGCCCGCGGCGACCGTCAGGCGAACGCCCGCTTCGGGTTCCGAACCGAGCGGCGTGACCTTTTCGATGCGGCCCACCGCCGCGACAATTCCTGTAAACATCGGCTTCGTTCCTTGAAATCGGTGTGCAATCAGCGCGCGACGTTCGCCTCGGCGAAGCGCGCAAGTATGCGCAAATCGTCCCCGAGCCGGTCGATGCGATGAAATTTCAGATGGGGCCGCGCGTCGAGCGTATCGGGCGGCGCGAAGTCGAACATGCCCGGCGCGCTGCCAAGCAGGCTCGGCGCGAGATAAATCAGCAGTTCGTCGACGCAGCCCTCGCGCAACAGCGAGCCGTTCAGTTTGTGACCCGCTTCCACGTGCAGCTCGTTGATGCCACGATCGGCGAGCGCGGTGAGCATCGCGGGCAAATCGACCTTGCCGTGCTCGTTGGACAGCTCGATCAGATCCGCGCCTTTCTCACGCAGCGCGTCGATGCGGGCGGGATCGGCGTCGGCGGCATGGAAGATCCACGGCGGCGCGCCCTCGAGAATGCGCGCTTCGTTCGGCACGTCGAGACGGCTGTCGATCAGCACGCGTTGTGGCTGGCGCGGCGTGTCGACCGCGCGCACGGTCAGTTGCGGATCGTCCTCCCGTACCGTGCCGATGCCCGTCAGGATCGCGCAGGCGCGGGCGCGCCACGCATGGCCGTCGGCGCGTGCGTCCTCGCCGGTGATCCACTGGCTTTCGCCGGTCGGCAGGCCGGTGCGGCCGTCGAGGGTGGCCGCGACCTTCATGCGCACCCACGGACGGCGGCGCGTCATGCGCGACACGAAGCCGATGTTCATCTCGTGCGCCTCGTTCGCGAGCAGCCCGCAGCGAACGTCGATGCCCGCATCGCGCAGCATCGTGAGTCCGCGCCCGGACACCGACGGGTTCGGGTCCTCCATCGCCGCGATCACTTTCTCGACGCGCGCGTCGATGAGCGCGTGCGCGCACGGCGGCGTTCGCCCGAAATGGCTGCACGGTTCGAGCGACACATACGCCGTCGCGCCGCGCGGATCCTTGCCGCGCGAACGCGCGTCTTTCAGCGCCTGCACTTCGGCGTGATCCTGGCCGGCCGGCTGCGTGTAGCCCATGCCGATCACTTCGCCGTTCTTGACGAGCACGCAGCCCACGCGCGGATTCGGCGTGGTCGTATACATGCCCTTCGAGGCGAGCGCGAGCGCGCGCTCCATATACGTGAAGTCGGTTTGCGAGAACATCGGCGCGGCCCGCGAGCGTCAGGCGGCGAGCGACGCGAACGCGCCGCGCGCGGCGTCGATCGTCGCGTCGATCACGGCGTCGTCGTGCGCGCTCGACACGAAGCCCGCTTCGAACGCCGACGGCGCGAAGTACACGCCCGCATCGAGCATCGCGTGGAAGAACGCGTTGAAGCGGCGGGTGTCGCCCTGCTGGATCTGCGCGAAGCTGCCCGGCACGCGATCCATGAAATACAGGCCGAACATGCCGCCGATCGAATCCGCGGAGAAGGGCACTTTCGCCTCGCGGGCGGCGGCGCTGAGGCCGTCGACGAGCTTGCGCGTCTGCCTGGCGAGATCGTCGTAGAAACCGCGGCGCTGGATCAGTTGCAGCGTCTTGAGGCCCGCGGCCACGGCGATCGGATTGCCCGAAAGCGTGCCTGCCTGATAGACGCCGCCCAAGGGCGCGAGATGCGCCATGATGTCCCGGCGTCCGCCGAACGCAGCCGCCGGCATGCCGCCGCCGATGACCTTGCCGAGGCACGTGAGGTCCGGCTTGATGCCGTAGACCTCCTGCGCGCCGCCGAGCGCGACGCGAAAGCCGCACATCACTTCGTCGAAAATCAGCACGGCGCCGTACTCGCTGCAGCGCTCGCGCAGCGCGTTGAGGAATTCGGGCGTCGCGCGCACGAGATTCATGTTGCCCGCGACCGGCTCGACGATCACCGACGCGATCTCCGACCCGAATGCCTTGAACGCCTCGTCGAGTTGCTCGACGTTGTTGTACTCGAGCACGGTCGTGTGCTTGGCGATATCGGCGGGCACGCCTGCGGACGTCGGATTGCCGAACGTCAGGAGGCCCGAACCGGCCTTGACGAGCAGGCTGTCCGCGTGGCCGTGATAGCAGCCCTCGAACTTGATGATGCGGCTGCGGTTCGTGAAGCCGCGCGCGAGGCGCAGCGCGCTCATCGTCGCTTCGGTGCCGGAGGACACCATGCGCACCTGTTCGATGGACGGTACGAGCTTGCAGATTTCCTCGGCGATCTCGATTTCGGCTTCGGTCGGGGCGCCGAAGGAAAAGCCGTCCGCGAGCACGCGCTGCACGGCGTCGAGCACCTCGGGATGAACGTGGCCGAGAATCATCGGGCCCCACGAACCGATGTAGTCGATATAGCGCTTGCCGTCCGCATCCCAGAAATACGCGCCTTGCGCGCGCTCGATGAAGCGCGGCGTGCCGCCGACCGAGCGGAACGCACGCACCGGCGAGTTCACGCCGCCGGGAATGGTTCGCTGGGCGCGTTCGAAGAGAACTTGATTCTTGGACATGGATGAGGGCCTGCGCTGAAAATGGAAGCGGGAGTCGCGAAGGGCCGACCGGGCTCGAGCGGCGACGAGCGCGGCGTGCAAGACGCGCGGTCCGACGCGAAGAAACGATGCTGAAATTGTACCGGAGTCGTTGCGAACGGGCGGTGTCGCGCCTATGGCGAGCGCGATCGCCTCGCGGGTTTGCGCGCGGCGTGGCCGCCCGCCTCGCCGGGCGTCGCTGGGGCGGCAGGCGCGGGAGGCCGCGGGCGCCTTCCGGTTCGCTCGGCCCAGAGCTTTTCCAGCGCGCCCTCGGCCATCGGCTTGATGAGCGTGCCGGACATCTGTGCGTCCCACGTCTGCACCGAGAACGGATGCGCCCGCAATTCGTCGCGCGTGACGACGACGTCCGCGTGCGCATCGACGAGCCAGTCGTACACGAAATCGATGCACAGCCGATAGCCGCGCTTTGCTCCGGCGTCGGGCACTTCGTACGGCGCGCGCGTCACCCAGCCCGACGCGAACACGCCCTTCGGTTCCTGCGACACGCGATGAACGAACACCCGGTCGCCCGGCAAGAGCCCGCGCGCGGTGCCGCAGCCCCATGCATCGGCGACGGCATCGCCGGCGGCCACGCGCCGCGCGATGTCGGGCAACTCGGGCCACGGCCACTTCCTGGGGCTCCAGATCAGAAGAAAGGCGGTCATCGGATCGATGCAAAGAGAAAGAAGCAAGCGACGAGCTTATCGCAACGCGGCGATCGGGGCCGGATCACGGCGGGGCGTCGCGTACAATGGCCGATCGCTTGCGCGGCACGAAGCCGCGTCGCATCCACGCATTCCCGTCCTGCGAACTCCATGCCCGACACCATCCGTCGCCGTCCAGATGGCCGGCTGATCCTGTTGCTCGGCGCGCTCGCCGCGTGCGGCCCGCTGTCGATCGACATGTATCTGCCGAGCCTGCCTTCGCTCGCCGCCTCGTTCGGCACAAGCCCGGCCGCCGCGCAAAGCACGCTCACCAGCTTCATGTTCGGCTTCTCGTTCGGCATGCTGCTCTATGGCCCGATGTCCGACGCCTACGGCCGCCGGCCCGTCCTGCTCGGCGGCATCGCGTTGTATGCGCTCGCGAGCATCGGCTGCGCGGCGGCATGGTCCATCGATGCGCTCGTCCTCGTGCGCTTTCTGCAAGCGCTCGGCGCGGGTGCGGCATCGGTGCTCGCGCGCGCCATCGCCCGCGATGCGCACGAACCGGGCGACGCCGCCCGTGTGCTGTCGATGCTTTCCATCGTCACGTCGATCGGCCCGTTGCTCGCGCCGCTGATCGGCGGGCAATTACTGCTGCTCGGCGGCTGGCGTGTCGTGTTCGTCGCGCTCACGCTCTTCGGCCTGACATGCGCGGTGACCGCCTTCCTGCGCGTGCCCGAGACCTGGCCGAAGGAGAAGCGCGCGAGCGCGGCGGTCGGCAAGTCGTTCGCCGCGTATGGCCACTTGCTGACCGATCCCGTCACCTGGGGCCACATGATGTGCGGCGGCATGGCGTTCGCGTCGATGTTCGCGTACATCACCGCGACGCCGTTCGTCTATATCGATTACTTTCACGTGAAGCCGCAGTACTACGGGCTGCTGTTCGGGCTGAACATCGTCGGCATCATCGCGGGCAATGTGCTCAACACCCGATTCGTCGGCCGCGTCGGCGCGATGAAGATGATCTCGGCCGCGTCGTTCGTGAGCGTCGCGGCCGCGCTCGCGGTCGCGCTCGTGTCGCTGACGGGCTGGGGCGGCCTGTGGTCGATCGTCGCGACGCTGTTCTTCGTCGTCGGTGTGGTCGGCTTGCTGTCGGCCAACTGCACGACCGAGCTGATGCACCGCTATCCGCGCAATGCGGGCGCGGCCGCCGCCGTCTTCGGCGCGATGCAGCTTGCGCTCGGCGCGCTCGCGAGCCTCGCGGTCGGGCTTTTTCACGATGTATCGCCGCACGGCATGGGCATCGTGATCGGCGTATGCGGCGTGTTGACGTTCGCTGGACGCACCCTGGTGTTGCGCTCGCATGCGGTGCCCGTGAAAGTCTGAGCGCCGCGCGGCTTTACGGACGCGCAAAAGAAAAACCTCGCGCGAAGGCGAGGTCGGAAGGTGATGCTCATCGGGTCCTTGAGGGGTACGTCTGGGTCAAAGATGTGTTCCGCGTCGAAGGCCGTTTTATGCGAGATCGGTCAGATCCTTGGGTCAAAAGGTGAAAGACCGGTTCATGTGGGACTGCGGCATGGGTCGATAGGCAATGTCCTTGCGTCGATGATCGGGTAAGCCAGGGTCAAAGGTGTTCCGATCGGGTTGCTTCGGTCAGTGAATATTCCCTGTTTGCCGGGCCCGCGCTCCACAACGCTGGCTTTACTCGCTTGCCGGTTTGTCGACGAAACCGGCTTTCGTGCTGCAACAAGGAATGCTTGTCACTATACGTGTCCGAAACGGAGCGACGTATCGAAGGAATTCGAATCGGCAAATCCGCGGCGTTGCGCGCGCGAAATGGACCGTTTCGCGAAGAAGCACGCAATTGTCAGCCGAGCGGCCCGATCGTCGATGCGAGAAAGGTGAACGCGGCCGCTTCCGCCTGCGCGATCGCTTCCGGCTCGACGCCCGCGCCGTGGCCGCCTTCGCCGGTTTCCTGATACCAGACGTTCGCATGACCTTGCGCTTGCATCTTCGCCGCCATCTTGCGCGCGTGGCCGGGATGCACGCGATCGTCGCTCGTCGATGACGTGAAAAGCGCCGGCGGATAGGCAACATCCGCCTTCACGTTCTGATAGGGCGAGTACGCCATCAGATGACGCAGATCGCCGGCGTCGTCGGGGTCGCCGTATTCGTCGATCCACGATGCGCCTTGCAGCAGCAAGTGAAAGCGCGCCATGTCGAGCAGCGGCACTTCCGACAGCACCGCGCCGAACAGCTCGGGCCGCTGGACCATGCAGACACCTGTGAGCAGGCCGCCGTTGCTGCCGCCGCGGATCGCCAGTTGCCCGGGCGCGGTGACACCCGTTTTGACGAGCGCCTCGGCCACCGCGTTGAAATCGTCGAAGGAAACCTGACGGTTCTCGCGCAATGCCGCCTGATGCCAGGCCGGACCGAATTCGCCGCCGCCGCGGATGTTCGCGACCGCGTAAAGCCCGCCGCGCTCGAGCCACGCTATGCCGGTCGTCGCGTCGTAGCCGGGATCGAGCGCGACTTCGAAGCCGCCATAGCCATAGAGCAGACAAGGGCGCGCGTCCGTGCAGGTTTCGACCTCACGTCCGATCAGCCAGTAGGGAATGCGCTCGCCGTCTGGCGCGATCGCGTGGCGGCGCACGGCCGAGAGTCCCGTCGCATCGAATTGCGCGGGAAGACGCGCGAGCAATTGCCACGGCGCGTCGCTCGCGAGATCCGCGTGATATAGCGACGGCGGCATCAGAAAGTGCTCGACGTGGATGAGCACGGTGTCGTCGCGCTCGCTGTCGATCGAATCGACCCAGGACTGGCTCGCTTGCGGCAGCGCGAAGTCGCGCGCTTGCCACTCGCCTTCGAGCATCGCGCTCGGGCGCAGCAGCGTGACGCGCGGCGCGCCGTCGTCCATCTGCGAGACGATCAGCCAGTGCTTCGTGAAATCGATTCCCGCGAGGACGAGGCGCTCGGACGGCGTGAAGAGCGCGGTGAACTGGCGCGAGCCTGCGAGAAACGCCTCACGCCGGATGACGGTCAGCGTGCCGGGCGCGTGGCGCCGACCGCCCACGTTCCAGAACTTGCGCGGCGTCACGAAGAGCCAGCCGTTCCAGTGCTCGATTTCCGCGTGCGCCGGCAGGTCGAATTGACGCCATTCGTTCGACGTCTCGTCGAGCCAGTAATTGAGCGTGTCGTAGAACGTCACCGCGCGCGATGCCAGATGCAGTTTTTCGATCGGGTCGTAGTCCACGCCCGCCGACACGTCGCGCCGGTTGCCTTCGAAGACGACGGGCGCATCCGCGAGCGGCGTGCCGCGCTTCCAGCGCCGGGCCTCGCGCGGAAAGCCCGAGGTCGTGAGCGCGGGGCGCGGGTTCGTCCTGCTGTCGTCCCAGCCGACGTAGACCGTGTCGCGATCGATCCACGAGATATCGTGCTTGCCGACATCGGGCAGTACGAAGCCATCCGCGACAAAGCTTTTCGACGCGATATCGAACTCGCGCACGATGCACGCGTCCGAGCCGCCCGGCGACAGACTCACGAGCGCCCGATCGTAATCGGGGTAGAGCATGTCGAAGTCGGCGAGTGACCAGCGGGTGTCGTCGTCGTGGGTGTTGAGATCGAGCGCGTCGACGTCGAGAATCGTTTCCCAGACTGGCGTGCCTGCGAGCCATGCGCTCCACGGCGTGCGGCGCACGATGCCAAGCGGATGCGCGTCGTCCTGCCAGGTGTTGTAGGCCCAGTCGCCATAGCGCGAGCACGACACGATGCGGTCCTGCGACGTGTACGCTTTTTCGAGCCGCGCGGCGAGCGCGCGCGCTTCGGACGTGTTGCCGAAAGCGCCTTCGGTGCGGCGGTTCTGGTTATCGACCCAGGCTTGCACGGCGGGGTCGTCGAGCGCTTCGAGGCCGATGAAAGGATCGGGACCGTCAGACGGGGTCCAGGCGAGTTCGGGATGCGAGGTGAGAAGAGTCATGCGGCGCAGGCGGATCCAGATGCAAAACGCCGATTGTGCCTTGTATCGGCCGCACCATGAAAAACGCCACGGCAAGCCGTGGCGTCGGAGGTCGATGGAACAGCGGGCTCAGGCCAGCCGTTCTTCCGTCTTCGGATCGAACAACACGGCCTTCGACACATCGAACAGCAGCGTCATGTTCGACATCGGCTGCGGATTCGACGCCGGATGCACGCGCGACACGATGCGCTTGCCGTTCACCTGCGCGAACACGAGCGTGTCCGGCCCGGTCGGCTCGATCACGTCGACGCGCACGTCGACCGGCTGCAGGCTCGAATCGGAAACGTCGTGCGCGCTGCGCGAATCGGTGATGCGCTCGGGGCGCAGGCCGAGAATCACGTCCTGGCCGACCTTGCCGCGCAAGCGGCCCGCGTCGAACGGCAAATTCAGCACTTTCTGCGCGATACCGGTGTCGAGCTGCAAACCGACGCCCGAGCCCGATTCGACGAGCTTGCCGGCGATGAAGTTCATCGGCGGCGCGCCGATGAAGCCGGCCACGAACAGGTTGGAAGGCGAATCGTAGATTTCCTGCGGCGCGCCGAACTGCTGCACGATGCCGTCCTTCATCACCGCGATGCGGTCGCCGAGCGTCATTGCTTCGATCTGATCGTGCGTCACGTAGACGATCGTCGTGCCGAGGCGCTGATGCAGCAGCTTGATTTCGGAGCGCATCTCGATGCGCAGCTTCGCGTCGAGGTTCGAGAGCGGCTCGTCGAACAGGAACATCACGGGATCGCGTGCGAGCGCACGGCCCATCGCGACGCGCTGACGCTGGCCGCCCGACAGCTGCCCCGGCTTGCGATCGAGCAAATGACCGATCTGCAGCGTCTCCGATACGCGATCGACGATCTTCTTCTGTTCGTCCTTCGGCACCTTGCGGATGTTCAGGCCGAACGAGATGTTGTCGCGCACGCTCATCGAAGGGTAGAGCGCATAGGACTGGAACACCATCGCGATATCGCGATCCTTGGGCGAGAGGTTGTTGACCGTCTTGCCGTCGATCATGATGTCGCCGCGGGTCACGGTCTCGAGACCCGCGATCATGTTGAGCAAGGTCGATTTGCCGCAGCCCGAGCCGCCGACGAGGATCAGGAACTGACCGTCCTCGATGTCGATGTTGACGCCCTTGAGAACCGGCACCCCGTTCGGGTAGGTCTTGTACACGTCACGGATGGAAAGGCTTGCCATGTGAATCCTCTATCTTTCGAAACTGCTCGAATTAACCCTTCACCGCGCCGGCCGTCAGCCCGCGCACGAAATAACGTCCGGCGATCATGTAGACGAGAATCGTCGGCAATGCGGCGATGATCGCGCCCGCCATGTCGACGTTGTATTCCTTCACGCCCGTCGACGTGTTCACCAGGTTGTTCAGCGCGACCGTGATCGGCATGGAATCCACGCCCGAAAACACGATACCGAACAGGAAGTCGTTCCAGATCTGCGTGAATTGCCAGATGAGGCACACCATGAAGATCGGCAGCGACACCGGCAGAAGGATCTTCGTGAAGATCGTGAAGAAGCCCGCGCCGTCGATGCGCGCCGCCTTCACGAGCTCGGACGGAATGCTCACGTAGAAGTTGCGGAAGAACATCGTCGTGAACGCGATGCCGTAGATCACGTGGACGAGCACGAGGCCGGTCGTCGTGTTCGACAGGCCGAGAAAACCTTGCAGGCGCGCCATCGGAAGCAGGATTGCCTGGAAGGGGATGAAGCAGCCGACGAGCAGCATCGTGAACAGGCCGTCCGCGCCGCGAAAGCGCCAGTGCGTGAGCACATAGCCATTGAACGCACCGATGAACGACGAAATCAGCACGGCCGGAATCACCATGCGCACGGAGTTCATGAAGAACGGCTCCATGCCCTCGCAGCGCACGCCGGTACACGCTTCCTGCCATGCCTTGACCCACGGCGCGAAGGTGAAGTGCGTGGGCGGCGTGAGCAGGTTGCCCGTGCGAAGCTGGTCGAGATCCTTGAAGGATGTCGACAGCATCACGTAGATCGGGAACAGGAAGTAGAGCGCGAACAGTATGAGCACCGCGTAGATGACGGCGCGGCTCAAAGTCATCTTAGGCTGCATTGCGAGTGCTCCTCGATTCGAGATACATGAGCGGCACGAGCACCGCGACGACCGTGGCGAGCATCATCATCGACGATGCGGCGCCCACGCCGAGCTGACCGCGGTTGAACGAGAACGTGTACATGAAGATGGCCGGCAGCGACGATGACGTGCCCGGTCCCCCGGCCGTCAACGCGACGACGAGGTCGAAGGTCTTGATCGTGATGTGGCAAAGAATCAGCAGCACGGAGAAGAACACCGGCCGCATGCTCGGAATCACGATCTTGCGGTAGATGGTCGGCAAACCCGCGCCGTCCATCTGCGCGGCCTTGAAGATTTCGCTGTCGACGCCGCGCAGGCCGGCGAGGAACAGCGCCATCACGAAGCCTGTCGATTGCCAGACGGCCGCGATCACGACGCAAAAAATCGCCTTGTCCGGGTCGCCCAGCCAGTTGAACGAGAAGCTCGTCCAGCCCCAGTCATGGAACACTTTCTCCAGACCCAGGCCGGGGTTGAGAATCCACTGCCACGCGGTGCCCGTCACGATGAAGGAGAGCGCCATCGGGTACAGGAAGATGGCGCGCAATGCGCCTTCGTTGCGGATCTTCTGGTCGAGAAGGATGGCCAGGAAAAGGCCGAGGAACACGCAAATGCCGATGAACGGAATGCCGAACCAGCCGAGATTGGCGGCGGAAGTCCACCAGACGTCGTTGGCGAAGAGCTGTCGATAACGGTCCAGGCCCGCGAAATCGTAGCGCGGCATGAGCCGCGATTCGGAGAGTGACAGATACCCGGTGATGGCGATGAAGCCGTAGACGAAAATGAGCGCGATCACGACGCTGGGAGCGAGCACCAGCTTCGGAATCAGGCGATCGGCGAGCGCCGCCGTCGGTGAGACGCGACGGGGCGGGTTTTGCGGCTTCTTGTCCGCGGTGATGGAGGCAGTCACGACTCGACTCCTGGAAGATGCGCCGGCGCTTTCGTGCGTTTAGGTGCACTGACTTGCGCTTCTGTGGCGAATGCCTGCTGGCGCTGAAAGATGCGACGTTACAGATGCAGTCCTGCGTTTTGCGCCGCCCGGCGCATGCATGGGCACACGCCGGGCGGAAAACGCCTTTACTTCGTCTTCGCGGCGTTCGCGAGTGCGGCGACCGCGCTCTTCGAATCCTGTGACGAATTCATGAACTTCGTCACGACGTCGGTCATGGCGCCCGCGACGGCGTCGCCCTGAGCCATGCCGTGCGCGAGCGACGGAACATAGCCGCCCGATTTGATCGCCGTCTGTTCATCAGAGTAGGACTTCTTCGCGCAGTCGTCGAACTTGTCCATCGGCACGCCGAGACGCACCGGGATCGACCCCTTGTTCAGGCTGAACTGCTCCTGGAACTCCGGCGTCATGATGGTCTTCGCGAGCGCGAGCTGGCCCGGCGTCGCGGCCTTCTGGCCCTTCTGCTGGAAGAACACGAACGAGTCGACGTTGAACGTGTAGGCCTTTTCCGTGCCCGGCACCGGCGCGCAAATGTAGTCCGCGCCCGCCTTCTTGTTCGCGCCGGCGAATTCGCCCTTCGCCCAGTCGCCCATGAACTGCATGCCGGCCTTGCCGTTGATGACCATCGCGGTCGCGAGGTTCCAGTCGCGGCCCGTGCGGCCGCTGTCGAAGTAGCCCTGGATCTTGCGGACCGTGTCGAACACCTGAACCATCTTGTCCGAGGTCAGCGTCTTCTGGTCGAGATCGACGATCGCCTTCTTGTAGAAGTCCGCGCCCTGCGACAGCACGACGTCTTCCCACAGCGTCAGGTCCTGCCACGGCTGGCCGCCCATCGCGATCGGCATGATGCCCGCGGCCTTCATCTTGTCGGCGACCTGGAAGAACTCGTTCCAGTTGGTCGGCACCTTGCCGCCCGCCTTGTCGAGCGCAGCCTTGTTGATGTACAGCCAGTTCACGCGGTGCACGGAGAAAGGCGCTGCGACGTAGTGGCCGTCCGCGTGGATGATCTTGTCGATTTCGGGCGGCAGGTTCTTCTTCCAGTCACCCGCGACGGAGTCGATCGGCACGAGCACGCCTTGCTCGGCCCATTCCTGGATCAGCGGGCCCTTGATCTGCGCCGCCGACGGCGCGTTACCCGAGATCACCTGTGTCTTCAGTGCGGTCATCGCCGCCGCGCCCGCGCCGCCCGCGACAGCGAAGTCCTTCCAGGTGTAACCCTGCTTCGTCATGTCGTCCTTCAGCACGCCGACAGCCTTGGATTCGCCGCCGGACGTCCACCAGTGCAGCACGGAAACGGCTTCGGCAGCCTGAACCGCCGACGCCGTCGCGCCGCACAGAAGACCTGCGGCGCACAGCGCGCCCATGAGCTTACGGACTTTCATTGTTTATCTCCTCCAGACACCTGAACAAGAAACGATTGGCTCCCGATGCCACCAGAAGCAATGGGGTAGAAGCGTTTGTCAAAAAAACGGTAAAGCTGGATGGCCGGAAATCGGCGATGTCGGCGGGGAAGCGGCAGCGCGAGTCACGACGAACGCAGCGTGCCGGGCCGGCAGACCGATGTACGGCCGCACGGCTCTCAAGAGATGAGTGGGTTGAATCGCAACGGCTGTCTCCTCTTTTGATTTTTGCCCCGGCCGTTCAAACCTTGCCCCGAAGGACGCACTCGACGGCGAGGCGCGAGGCCGGGCGCAGCGGAATCACGGGCACGCCTTCCGTGGAAAGCGGTGAGCCGTGGCCTCCGTTACCATGCGCACAGAACGTCCAGCCGGAAAAAAGCGGTCGCCAGTTGGTTTGATTCGCGTGGCTAATTTCCGGTCAGTGACATTTCCTCTTGATTTGGATTGTAGTTAAACTACAATTCAGTGTCAAAAAAAATTTTATCGGACTACGGCGTGGTCTCTTGGGCGGCATGCCCGATTCGACTCACATCCAGTTCTCGAACCCGCGTTCAGACTCATGCAAAGCGACTCGAATTTCATCTTCGTACTCTTCGGCGGCACCGGCGATCTTTCGATGCGCAAGATCCTTCCCGCGCTCTTCGAGGCGCATCGCGCGGGCATGCTCAATCCGGCGGGCAAGATCGTTTCTGTCGCGCGGGAAGCCCTGGAGCAGGGCGAATACCGCGCCTGGGTCGAGAGCCACGTTAAACCGCACGTATCGACGAAAGACGGTGTCGACGACGCCGTATGGCGCAGTTTTCTCGATCGCTTCCAGTACGTCGGACTCGACCTCGGACGCGCGGAGGATTTCGTCGTGCTGCGCGACGCGCTTGCACGATTCGACGGCACGCGCGTCTTCTATCTCGCGACGAGCCCGAAGCTTTTCGTGCCGATTTGCCGCGCGCTCGCCGACGTCGGGCTGAACCAGAATGCGCGCATCGTGCTCGAGAAGCCGCTCGGCTACGACCTGAAATCGTCGAACGCCATCAACGACGCCGTCGGCGAGATCTTCCAGGAAGAGCAGATCTACCGGATCGATCACTATCTCGGCAAGGAGCCGGTGCAGAACCTGCTCGCGCTGCGCTTCGGCAACGTGCTGTTCGAGCCGCTGTGGCGCCGCGAGTGGGTCGAGAGCATCCAGATCACGATCGCGGAAGAACTGGGCGTGGAAGCGCGCGGCGACTTCTACGACAATACGGGCGCGCTGCGCGACATGGTGCAGAACCATTTGCTGCAGTTGCTCTCCATCGTGACGATGGAGCCGCCGCACTCGATGGATTCCGACTCCGTGCGCGACGAGAAATTGCGCGTGCTGCGGGCGCTGAAGCCCATCGACGAGCGCGACATCAGCCGCGTCGCGGTGCGCGGGCAATATCATGCGGGTGTCGTCCGCGGCACGTCGGTGCCGGCGTATGCGACCGAGCCGGGCGTGCGTCCCGACAGCACGACGGAAACGTTCGTCGCCTTGAAGGTGGAAATCGAGAACTGGCGCTGGGCCGGCGTGCCGTTCTTTCTGCGCACGGGGAAGCGGCTCGCGGACCGCGTCGCGGAGATCGTCGTGAACTTCCGCGCGGTGCCGCATTCGGCGCTCGGCGCGAACGCGTTGCGTGCGGGCGCGAACCGTCTCGTGATCCGGCTGCAGCCGAACGAATCCATCCGCCTGTATTGCCTGGCGAAGCAGCCCGGCGAGGGCATGAATCTCGCGAGCGTGCATCTTGATCTCGCGTTCGATCAGTTCTTCAAGGAAGGACAGATGGAGGCGTATCAGCGCCTGTTGCTTGACGTGATTCACGGCCGCCTCGCGCTCTTCGTGCGGCGCGACGAGCAGGAAGCGGCGTGGCGCTGGGTCGAGCCGATCCTGAACGCGTGGGCGTCGGCGACGAACAAGCCGAAGCCTTACGCGGCGGGCACGTGGGGGCCGGCCGCGTCGAGCGCGATGCTTGCGCAGGCCGGTACATGCTGGCTCGAAGAAGAAAACTGACGGCGTGATGCCGACGCGGCCCGAAAGAGGCGCGCGGCGAACATGAAATACAAGAGACCGCTTCGCCCGCCGTTGCGATGGTGCGGGCAGCAGGCGGATCGATAAACCAGAACAAGCAGGAGGAGCAATGATCGAGCTTCGCACTTTCGACGATCCGCGCGCCCACTCGGACGCGCTGGCGAAAGCCGTGGGCGACGCGCTGAAGGCATCCCTCGCGGCGAGGGGGGCGGCATCGGCCGATGCCACGGGACAAACCGCCCACGCCACGCTCGCGGTATCGGGCGGCACGAGCCCGAAGCCGTTCTTGCAGACGCTCTCGCGCGAGCCGCTCGACTGGGCGCACATCGACGTGACGCTCGTCGACGACCGCTGGGTGCCCGAGACCGATTCCGCGAGCAACGCGCAGCTCGTGCGCGACACGCTTTTGCAGAACGCGGGCGCGTCGGCATATTTTCTGCCGCTCGTGAATACGGCCAGGCCGCTGGAAGCGCACATCGCCGAATTGAACGCCGATCCGCGCCGCCGTCTGCCGGATGTCGCCGTGCTCGGCATGGGCGAGGACGGACATACGGCCTCGATCTTCGCCGACGCGCCCGAGTGGGATTTTGCGATCTCGACGCCGGAGCGCTTCATCTCCGTGCATCCGGGCGCGGCGCCGCACGCGCGCGTGAGCTTGTCGATGTCGGCGCTGAAGCAGATCGGACAGTTGTATCTCTTCATCGCCGGCCAGAAGAAACTCGACGTGCTGAACGCGGCGCTCGCCGCCCCGCAAAAGAACGCCATCTCGACGCTGGCCCACGCTGAAGGAGTGAAGCTCGATGTCTACTGGTGTGCATAAGACCGCGACTCAGCACGCCGACGGACCGCGGCTTCTGGCTGACATCGGCGGCACGAACGCGCGCTTCGCGCTGGAGACCGCGCCTGGCGATATCGGGCAGATCCGCGTGTATCCGGGGGCCGATTACCCCGGCATCGCGGAGGTGATGCAGCAGTATCTGAAGGACACGAAGGTCGGACGCGTCAATCATGCGGCGATCGCGATCGCCAATCCCGTCGACGGCGATCACGTGAAGATGACCAATCACGACTGGAGCTTCTCGATCGAGGCGACGCGCCGTGCGCTCGGCTTCGATACGCTGCTCGTCGTGAACGACTTCACCGCGCTCGCGATGGCGCTGCCCGGCTTGACCGACGCGCAGCGCGAACAGGTGGGCGGCGGCTCGCGCCGGCAGAACAGCGTGATCGGCCTGCTCGGGCCAGGCACGGGTCTGGGCGTGTCGGGTCTGATTCCGGCGGATGACCGCTGGATCGCGCTCGGCAGCGAAGGCGGCCACGCCACGTTCTCGCCGTTCGACGAACGCGAAGACGTCGTGATGCGCTATGCGCGCCGCAAGTTTCCACACGTTTCTTTCGAACGCGTGTGCGCCGGACAAGGGCTCGAGCTGATCTACCGGGCGCTCGCCGAGCGCGACAACGTCACGGTCTCCGAAACCTTCACCGCCGCCGACGTCACGAACCGCGCCCTGCAAGGCGAAGCGCTCGCGCTCGAAGTGGTGAACTGCTTCTGCGCGATCCTCGGCACGTTCTCCGGCAACATCGCAGTGACGCTGGGTGCGCTGGGCGGCATCTATATCGGCGGGGGCATCGTCCTGAAGCTGGGTGAACTGTTCCACAAGTCGCCGTTTCGCGAGCGTTTCGAGGCGAAAGGGCGCTTTCAGCAGTATCTGTCGGGCATTCCCACGTACATCATCACGGCGGAATATCCGGCGTTTCTCGGCGTGTCCGCGATTCTCTCCGAGCAGTTGTCGAACCGTGCGAACAGCGGTTCGTCGGCGGTGTTCGAGCGCATTCGTCAGATGCGCGATGCGCTGACACCCGCCGAGCGGCGCGTTGCCGATCTCGCTCTGAACCATCCGCGCTCGATCATCAACGATCCGATCATCGACATCGCGCGCAAGGCGGACGTGAGTCAGCCGACCGTGATCCGCTTTTGCCGATCGCTCGGTTGCCAGGGTCTGTCCGACTTCAAACTCAAACTCGCGACCGGCCTGACCGGCACGATTCCGGTGAGCCATAGCCAGGTGCATCTCGGCGACACGGCCACCGATTTCGGCGCGAAGGTGCTGGACAACACCGTATCCGCGATCCTGCAGTTGCGCGAGCATCTGAACTTCGAGAACGTCGAGCGCGCGATCGATATCCTGAACGGCGCGCGGCGCATCGAGTTCTACGGGCTCGGAAATTCGAACATCGTCGCGCAGGACGCGCACTACAAGTTCTTCCGCTTCGGCATTCCGACCATCGCCTACGGCGACCTGTACATGCAGGCGGCGTCCGCTGCGCTCCTCGGCAAGGGCGATGTGATCGTCGCGGTGTCGAAATCGGGCAGGGCGCCCGAGCTTTTGCGCGTACTCGAAGTGGCGATGCAACAGGGCGCGACGGTCATCGCGATCACGTCGAGCAATACGCCGCTCGCCAAACGGGCGACGGTGGCGCTGGAGACGGATCACATCGAAATCCGCGAGTCGCAGCTTTCGATGATTTCGCGCATTCTGCACCTCGTGATCATCGACATTCTCGCGGTTGGCGTGGCGATTCGCCGGGCCGCGCCGAAGCCGGGCGCGAAGATCAGCGAGACGGTCGCCAAGGCGCGTCAATCGAGCGACGATGACGCCGGCGCTGTGCTCGACTGGCTGAGCCACGGCGCCTCGGGGATGGCGCGGGACTAGCCGCGTTCTTGCGTCTACGAAGGCCGCCGATGTGAACATCGGCGGCCTTTTTTCATGCGCTTTCGCGGCGAAAAAAAACGGTGCGATCCGCGTTGAGATCGCACCGCGCAGTGGCGTGAAACGTACTACGAAGCTAAGGCGCGTTCAGATTCGCCGCTCAGAACGAATGCTGGATGCCTGCATACACGCCGCTCTGGCTGTGGCCGGGAAGCGGGTTGTCCGTCGCGGCGGAGGAGCCATAGTTGTTGGCATTCAGGCCGTAGTTCGCGCTCTTGCTGTTTTGCACCGTGGCAACTTGCAGATCGAGCAGCGTGCGCTTGGACAGGTTGTACGATCCGCCGACGGTGTAGATAGTCGCGTTGCCCGCGCCGTTGTTACCGTTGACGTGATACACCGCGCCGATCAGCGCCGCGGCCGGCGTCATCTGCCACGTCACGCCGCCCCATTCGTGATCGAGTGCGGTCGGCTGACCCGGCAACTGGCCCGTCATGCCGGACGTGCGGATCGCCTGATAGCCGCCTTGCAGCTTGAACTGACCGAGAAACACGTTGAGCATCGCGGTGTACTCGCGCGAGAACGAGTAGGCGCCGTTGCTCGTGCCGTAGTCGCCGCCCAGCGTGCCGTTCGCGGGATTGCGGATTTCGTCGTAGAGACCGCGCACCTGGAAAAGCGGCGACGTGTACGTGATCTGCGCACCCGCCTGGCGGCCTTGGGGCGTGTTGCCGTTACCGTTCCAGTTGGTCGCATTGGAGAGCGCATACTGGCCGTAGAAGTCGAAGCCCGCGACCTTCGGAGACTGGTAAGAAATGTTGTTGCTCGACTGCGGCCAGTTGCGGCCACGCACGAGCGATGCCGACGACCAGTTCGACTGGCCGAACGGATCGAACTCCCACACGCCGTTCGAGATGAAGAGCTCACGGCCGAGCAGTACCGTACCGAACTGGTTGTTCGCGATACCGACGGTCGCCCAGCGGTTGAAGAGACCGCCGCCGCCCGGGCCTTGACCCGTCATGGTGTTGAAGCTGCCTTCCAACCGGAACACGGCGCGGTAGCCGCCGCCCAGATCTTCGACGCCCTTCATACCCCACAGGCTCGTGCCCCAATCGCCGCTTTCCGCCCTGAAGCGATGCGACGTGCCGGTGGCCGCGCCGTTGAGGCCGACGCCTGTCGGAACGCCGTTCATATATTCGAGTCCCGCGTCCAGGCGGCCATACAGCGTCACGCTGCTTTGAGCCTGCGCCGCCGCGCTGAACGCCAACAGTGCTGCCGACGCGAGCAAAACCTTTTTCATCATCTCCTCCAAATCCCTGTCAAAAATTGAACCAATAGCTGCTGTCTGGCTCGATGCGGGCGCAACGAGCCGAACACGGTTATCGAGGAAAGACGCGCGAACGTGCGCACGGCGAAGCGTCGCGGCAGCTCCACGATCGGCGTCGCCCCTCGGTTTTTGGAGGAATTGTGAAGTAGAACTACGTTTTTCGAGCCGTCGTTTTGTAGTTTTGGTTGCTGATTTGACAAATGTCGTATGCCAGGGGAAAGGCTCCCGAATCGACGTTCGTCATGCTGCGCACGGCGTGCCGGATTTATCGCGCGTACAAATAAAAAACGGTGCGATACCCTTTCGGGCACCGCACCGATACGCGCCTCTCGCAGCAGCGTGAAAACCTTCTAAAAAGACTCTTCGGTCAGACTCGTCGATTAGAACGAGTGCTGGATACCTGCATACACGCCCGTCTGGCTGTGGCCGGGGAACGGGTTGTCCGTCGAAGCAGCCGAGCCGTAGTTGTTGGCGTTCAGGCCGTAGTTCGCGGTCTTGCTGTTCTGCACCGTCGCGACCTGCAGATCGAGCAGGGTGCGCTTGGACAGGTTGTACGAGCCGCCGACCGTGTAGATGGTCGCGTTGCCCGCGCCGTTGTTGCCGTTCACGTGGTAGACCGCGGCGATCAGCGCTGCCGCCGGCGTCGCTTGCCACGTCACGCCGCCCCACTCGTGATCGAGCGTGGTCGGCTGGCCGGGCAACTGACCCGTCATGCCGGAGCTGCGGATTGCCTGGTAGGCGCCCTGAATCTTGAATTGGCCGAGGAACACGTTGAACATCGCCGTGTACTCGCGCGAGTAGGCGTAGACGCCGTTGCCGCCCGAGCCGCCGTCGATCGGGTTGTAGGCGCCGCCGAGCGTGCCGTTTGCCGGGTTACGGATTTCGTCGTACATACCGCGGATCTGGAAGAGCGGCGTCGTGTAAGTGACATACGCGCCTGCTTCACGGCCTTGCGGGGTCGTGCCGTTACCGTTCCAGTTGGTCGCGTTGGAGAGCGAGTACTGACCGTAGAAGTCGAGGCCCGCGAACTTCGGCGACTGGTACGAAATGTTGTTGCTCGATTGCGGCCAGTTGCGGCCACGCACCAGCGATGCCGACGACCAGTTCGACTGGCCGAACGGATCGAAGTCCCACACGCCGTTCGCGATGAAGAGCTCACGACCCAGCAACAGCGTACCGAACTGGTTGTTGGCGATACCGACCGTCGCCCAGCGATTGAAGAGACCGCCGCCGCCCGGGCCTTGACCCGTCATGGTGTTGAAGCTGCCTTCCAACTGGAACACGGCGCGGTAGCCGCCGCCCAGATCTTCGACGCCCTTCAAACCCCACAAGCTCGTGCCCCAGTCGCCGCTTTCCGCCTTGAAGCGGTGCGAACTGCCAGTGGCAGGCGCGCCGGCCGGACCGGTCGGCACACCGTTCATATATTCGAGCCCCGCGTCCAGGCGGCCATAGAGCGTCACGCTGCTTTGAGCGTGCGCGACCGCGCTGAACGTCAGCAGTGCTGCCGACGCGAGCAAAGCTTTCTTCATCATCTCCTCCAACCCTGTCAAGAAATAGAACCCAAGTGCTGCTGTGTGGTTCGATGCGAGCGCACCCAACCGAAAATTGTTTTCAGAGGAAGGACACGCGCGGGCTGTGGTGCTAGTGGCGATTCACGCGTCGTGGGCGCGAACCTGACGCCGACCCGTCGATCGGTGCCGTTCCTCAGTTTCTTTTGGACTTTTGAAGTAAAACTACTTTTTGCGTACTTCGTTTTGGTACTTTGGTTACCAATTTAACAAAATACGTTATAACCGCCAAAGAAATTTGAAGTGCGCCGAGTGTCTGTGTCAAAAATGCAATGCCCATGTGATAGGCACACTACCCACAGGATGGGAAACGCCTCGCAAAGCCTTATGCCGTCAGGGCTTTGGCGTCATGTAAGTTTCAGAGTCAGGTTTGTCGCCTATTGACGCGCACGCGTCGCGGCGCTAGGTCGGAGAAGGGCGCGCAAGAGGTCGGTACAACTTTGGCCGGACGCAAAAAAAGCGCCTCGCGGGCGCCTTTTCTGGGAGTCGAAGGTTGCCGAAACGGGCTTTCGGCTGCGTTTCGCGAACCTACTTCAGGCTGCCCGACAGGAACTGCTTCAGGCGCTCGCTCTTCGTGTTGCCGAACACCGCATCCGGATGACCTTCCTCCTCGATGCGTCCCTGATGCAGGAACACGACATGATTCGACACGTTGCGCGCGAACGCCATCTCGTGCGTCACGACGATCATCGTCCGGCCTTCCTCGGCGAGCGTCTGCATGACTTTGAGCACTTCGCCGACGAGCTCCGGATCGAGCGCGGAAGTCGGTTCGTCGAAGAGCATGACGTCGGGATGCATCGCGAGCGCGCGCGCAATGGCGACGCGCTGCTGCTGTCCACCCGACAAATGCGACGGATACTGCTTCTCCACCCGCGGTGCGAGCCCGACCTTTTCCAGATAAGCGCGCCCGCGTTCCTCTGCTTCCTTCTTCGAGAGCCCGAGCACGTTCACGGGCGCCTCGGTCACGTTTTCCAGCACGTTCATGTGCGACCAGAGATTGAAGTGCTGGAAGACCATCGACAATTTCGAGCGAACTTGCCGCAGTTGTTTCGGGTCCGCCGCCTTCAGCGCGCCGGTCTTGTCCTTCATCGTGCGGACTTCGGTGCCGTCGACGAAGATGCGCCCCTGATTCGGCTGCTCCAGGAAGTTGATACAGCGCAGCATCGTGCTCTTGCCCGAGCCGGACGAGCCGATGATGCTGATCACGTCGCCGGCCTTCGCCTTGAGCGAAACGCCCTTCAGGACCTCGTTGCTGCCGTACTGCTTGTGAATATCGTCGACAAAAAGCTTGTGCATCTGGGAATTCATGAAGGGTCCTTGGCTGACTCGATGGTCTTATTTGCCTTGCGGCCGCAAATAAGCGAGCCAGCGATACTCGGCGCGGCGGAACAGCCACACGAGCGCGAACGAAATGCAAAGATAGAGCAGCGCGGCGATGCCGAACGCCTCGAACGACTGATAAGTCGCCGAATTGACGTCGCGCGCGATCTTGAGAATGTCCGGCACGGTCGCCGTGAACGCGACGGTGGTCGCGTGCAGCATCAGAATGACTTCATTGCTGTAGTAGGGCAGCGCGCGTCTCAACGCCGAAGGAAGTATCACCCGTCGATACAGCGTGAAACCCGACATGCCGTATGCGCGCGCGGCTTCGATCTCGCCGTAGGGCGTCGCCTTGATCGCGCCAGCGAAAATTTCCGTGGTGTACGCGCAGGTGTTGAGCGTGAAGGCGAGCAGCGTGCAGTTCATGCCGCTACGGAAGAATTCGGCGAGCAGCATGTGATCGCGCACGACCTGCAGGCTGTACAGGCCCGTGTAGCACAGCAGCAACTGAACGTAGAGCGGCGTGCCGCGAAAGACGTACGTATAGAGCCACACCGAACGCGACAGCAGCTTGTTCTTCGACACCCGCGCGACCGCGAGCGGCACTGACAGACAAAAGCCGAGGCCAATGGAGATCACCAGCAGCCACATCGTGATCGCGAGACCGGTGATGCGGTAGCCGTCGGTGAAGAGGTAGTTCTTCCAGTATTCCTGGATGATTTCGATCATGATTCCCTGCCGCTCCTGAATGGGCCGATTAGAGATCGGCCTTGCGCACGCCGATGGAATAGCGCCGCTCCAGCCAGATCAGCACGAAATTCGAGATCGTGGTGATCGCGAGATAGACCGCGCCCGCGAGAAGCGTGAAGAAAAAGAAGCGCAGCGTGCCCTTGCCGGCATCCTGCGAGGCCTTGACGACATCCGCGAGGCCGATGATCGACACGAGCGCCGTCGCCTTGACCATGACCTGCCAGTTGTTGCCGATGCCGGGCAGCGCGAAACGCATCATCTGCGGAAACATGATGCGGGAGAAGGTCTGCCAAGGCGTCATGCCGTAAGCCACGCCCGCTTCGAGCTGGCCGCGCGGCACGGAGAGAAATGCGCCGCGGAAGGTTTCGGTGAAATACGCGCCGTAGATGAAACCGAGGACCAGAATGCCGGCGAGAAACGGATCGATGTCGATCTGATCCCAGCCTACCGCGTCCGTGAACAGGTTCAGCCAGATCTGGATGCTGTAGAAAAGAAGCAGCATCAGCACGAGGTCGGGCACGCCGCGGATGAGCGTGGTGTAGACGGTGCCGAAACCCGACGCCACGCGGTTTTTCGACAGCTTCGCCGCCGCGCCGATCAGGCCGATCACAAAGGCGAACACGAGCGACAGCACCGCCAGCTTGACGGTCTGCCAGGTGCCCGCGAGGATCAGCGGGCCGTAGCCTTGCAACATGGTGATTCCTTGGTAAGGTGCCTAACGTGCATGGAGTGCGACGAGCGCGGCACACGGCGGTCGTTCGCGCGATGCGTTCCGGCGGTCGTACCCGTGGATGAGGCAGCGGCGCGCGATACGAATGTAATCATGTCTCTTTCCGGCCGGCGGCGCGCTTCCCGCGCGTTTCGGCTGTCCTTCTCCGGCTCGCTCCCGCTTTACGGCCAGCGGTCGGTATTCTAAGTGGTCAAAATTGCGGGCTGCCGTTGCTGCCAGCCCGGTTAACTCGCAATCGCTTCGCGGCGGGTTCGCGATCGTCGGATATCCCGGCGCGTCGGCCGAGCGTGGGCTGTCGCCACCCGTCGCCACCCCGAAAAGCGCGGTATTTTACCCGAAGCCGGCGAGCGCGCGGAGGCGCACCCGGAAGAGTCCGATTACATGCATGGGTGGAACGATGTAGTGCCTTGGGGCGCGTTGTTCCAAAGCGGCGTCGCCCTTACATTCTCTCCATCGCAAACCAACGCCTCGGGCGGGAGCAAACATCATGTTCGAGATTCGCCGCAGCAACGAACGGGGCCACGCCAATCACGGCTGGCTCGACTCGTATCACAGCTTCTCCTTTGCCGATTACTACGATCCGGAGCACATGCACTTCGGCGCGCTGCGCGTGATCAACGAAGACCGCGTGGCGGGCGGCCAGGGCTTCGGCGCGCATGGTCATCGCGATATGGAAATCGTGAGTTACGTGCTCGACGGCGCGCTCGCGCATCGCGACAGCATGGGTAACGGCTCGACGATCCGTCCCGGCGACGTACAGCGCATGAGTGCCGGCACCGGCGTGCGTCATAGCGAGTTCAACGGCTCACCGACGGACACCGCTCATTTCCTGCAAATCTGGATCATTCCGGATGCGCCGGGCGGCGCGCCGGGTTATGAGGAAAAGCGCTTCGCGGACGACGAAAAGCGCGGCCGGCTGCGCGTGATCGCATCGCCTGACAGCGCGGATGGCTCGGTCAAAATCGGCGCGGACGCACGAATCTTCGCGGGCCTCTTCAATGGCGACGAGCGCGCGGACTTCGACGTACCGGCGGGCCGTCGCGTGTACGTGCACGTGGCGCGCGGCGCAGTGACGGTAAATGGCGAGACGCTCGGCGCGGGGGATGCCGCGAAGCTCGAGGATGTGTCGAAAGTCACGCTCGAGAAGGGCGACAACGCCGAAGTGCTGCTGTTCGACCTCGCATAAGTCCTGAGCCGTCGATGAAAAAAGCCGCGGAGCGCCATGCTCCGCGGCTTTTTTTGCAGCAACCGCCGCTTACGGCTTCGCGGTGGCCGATGCGCCCGCCGCCGCGCCCGGTGCGCCGTCCGGGCCGCCGCGGTGCTTGCCCCAGCGTTCATGCATCTTGTGCTGGTGTTCCTGCATCTTCGCGAAGTGCTTCTTGAGCGACGTGCTGACGGTCGTTTTCTGCTGGTCGTTCAGCGCGTTGTAGAAGTTCAGCCACGCGGTCGCGGTCTGCTCGCGCAGTTGCGCGTTCTGCGCCTCGATCTTCTGGTGCGCCGCGTGCATCGCGTTCAGATCGAGGATCGGCTGGCTTTCCATCGACTTGAACTGATCGTGCATCTGCTTATGGGCGTCGCGCATCGCCTGATGATTTTGCTTCATCGTCGTGAGCGCGGTCTGCCAGAGCTTTTCCTGATCCGCGTTCAGCTTCAACTGGCCGTGCAGCTCGTCCAGTTGCTTCTGCATGCGCATTTCCATGTGGTGGCCGCCAGGCCCGCCGTGGCCACCCATCATGGCCGGGCCGCCGGGGGCCGGTGCCGGCGGCGCGTCGCCGGTGGCCGCGTAGGCCGTGCCGAACGTCAGCGCGATTGCAGCAGCGGCGGCGGTGAGGATGCGATATTGCTTGGCCATCTTGATACTCCCTTGATTGTTTTCGATGCCGAAGCCACGAGGCCTTGATCGACGGGTCGGTTGGAGTGTCGAGGTCTTGCGCTTGTCGGTGAGACACAGCGTAGGGGTTCGCGGCAGCCCGCGTGTTACGGCACGGTTCAGGCTTGTTACGCCGGTTTACGTCCCGCTTTCGTCGTAACACCCCGTAACCCTTGTGGCAGGGCTGTCATCAATCGAGGTCAGACTCACGCGCTAAACTGCATCCCATGACTACGCAAATACTTGTCGTCGACGACGACGCCGAACTGCGCGACCTTCTGCGCGACTATCTGGTCCGGCAGGGCATCGAGGTGTCGGTGCTGCATGACGCCGGTGGTCTTGAACGCCGCATCGAACGCGAGCGGCCCGATCTCATCGTGCTCGATCTGATGATGCCGGGCGTCGACGGGCTGACCGCGCTCAAACAGTTGCGCGCGTCCGGCGACGATATCCCGGTCATCATGCTGACCGCGCGCGCTGACGACGTGGACCGGATCGTCGGCCTGGAACTGGGCGCGGACGATTACCTCGGCAAGCCGTTCAATCCGCGCGAACTGCTCGCGCGCGTGCAGGCCGTGCTGCGCCGCCGTCGCACGATTCCGTCGGCCGCGCCCGAGCAGCGGGAGCCGTTTTCGTTCGGCCGGTTCCGTCTGGACTTTCAGTCGCGCACGCTGCAACAGGACGACAAACCGCTGACGCTGTCGGGCAGCGAATTCGCGCTGCTCAAGATCTTCGTGAACAACCCGATGCGCACGCTTACGCGCGAGCGCCTGCTCGAACTCCTGCACGGCCCGGAATACGACGGAACCGACCGCGGCATCGACGTGCAGGTCTGGCGCCTGCGCCGCATCCTGGAAACCGATCCTTCGGCGCCGCGCTTCATCCAGACGGTGCGGGGGCGCGGATACGTGTTCGTGCCGGACGGCGAGCAAAATGCGCCGGGCAATTGACACGCTGTTCGGCCGGCTGGTCGTGATCGTCATCGGCATGCTGGTGCTGTCGCATGTCGCTTGGTTCGCGATCATCCGGTTCGAGCGGGACAATGTGCAGACGCGGTTCGCCGTCGAGGAGGCCGTTTTCCTCGTAGAAGCGGTTCGTCAGCACATCGCCAACACGCCGGATCAGCCTTTGCCGCCGCGCGTGCGCGTCGTCCCGCTCGCGAGTCCGGAGGTGCCGAAGCAGCCCGGCGAGGATATGCCGCCGCCGCTGCAGCGTTTCGTCGAGGATCTGAAAGACCGTCTGCCCGACGGCACGGAAGTGCGCCTGAACGAGCCAGGCGGCCCGCCGAGCGTGTGGGTGCACGGCGTGAAGGATTCGGGGTGGATCGTCGTCCCGGTGCAGCCGCTGCGCCCGCCGCGCTCGCGCGACCGCATGCTCGTGTGGCTCGCGCTGATTTTCTCGACGGCCGTCCTTGCCGCGCTGTTCGGCGCGTGGCAACTGCAATATCCGTTGCGCTCGCTCGCGCAGGCGGTCGGGCGCTTCGGGCGCGGCCAGCCGACGCCACCGGTTCCCGAGCGCGGCCCGCGCGAATTGCGGCAGTTGACGCACGGCTTCAATCAGATGGTCCGCGAGGTCTCGCAGACGGAGAACGACCGCGCTGTGATGCTCGCGGGTGTCGCGCACGATCTGAAGACGCCGCTCGCGCGCCTGCGGCTGCGCGCCGAAATGATGGACGACGAGAAAATGCGCGACGGCGTCGTGCGCGACGTCGATTCCATGGCGCATATCGTCGATCAATTCCTCGTGTTCGCGCACGACCGCCCGGACGGCAGCGAGCCGATTCCCGTGGACGAACAATGCGAGCGGATCGCGCGGGCTTATCGCGCGGTGTCGCCGGGCGCGCCGCCGATTCGCCTGAAACTCGAGGCCGGGCCGGCTTTTGCGTTGCCGGCAGCCACGCTCGACCGGATGCTGTCGAACCTGCTCGACAACGCGCATGCGTACGGTGCGCCGCCGGTCGTCATCGAGACGCGGCGCGAGGCGAAGGGCTGGGTGCTGTCAGTGTCCGATCACGGCAAGGGCATCGCGCCGGACGATCTTGTCAAGGCGAGCCGGCCGTTCGTGCGGCTCGATCCGGCGCGCGGCGGCAGTGGTCATAGCGGGCTCGGACTTGCCATCGTGGAGCGGCTCGCGCGGCGCGTGGGCGGTGAGTGCGAGATCGGCAATCGCGCGGAAGGCGGATTGCAGGTCGTGATGACCTTTCCGTTCGACATCGCCACGCTGCCGGCGGAAGAGCGGCGCGCCGGGCCGCAGCACGAGGAGCGCGTGCTTTAACGGCGCGCTTCGTCGCTGAAGCGGCGCGGTATCAGTCGAACAGCGTTTCGAGCGCCGACGCCGCTTCGCTGTCCACCGTGTTGTATGTCACGGTCGAGGCCTCGAAAATGTAGTGCGTCGTGTATTTGCCGAGGCGCGTGAGGATCTCCTCCTGAATCACTTCGGGCGCGAGATCGATTTTCAGGAACCACGCCGTCGACGAAAGCCGCGTCTGAAACGAGCCGTACTCGGCGAGCAGATGGTCGAACGTTTCCGCGTCCTGATCCCGACACACGATGACCAGATTTCCCTTCATGCAATTCTCCCGATTCACGCCAGCGGCATTCGATTTCGAATGTCGATGATACCTGCGCGATGCGTGCGCGTCGCGACATGCGGGTGGCCGTGCGGTGACTCGATGCCTCGGCGAGGGCGGCGCGCTCGCCGCCTATTTGCCCGCGAGCGTGTCTTCCGGGTGCCGCGTTGACGGGCCGGGATCGGCGGGGCGCACTTCGCTGCGGTCACGCCCGCGCGATTTCGCTTCGTAGAGCGCGAGGTCGGCGCGCGAGAGAATCCATTCGAGCGCATCGTCCGATGCGAGCTCCGTGATACCGATCGACACCGACAGCGCCGCGTCGTCCGGCAGATGCGCGCAGTGCTCGTGATGGAAGCGCTTCCTCAGACGTTCGAGTACGGCTTGCGCATCGGCGAGCGAGGTTTGCGGCAGCAGAATGCCGAATTCCTCGCCGCCGAGCCGGCCGATCGCATCGCTCGGACGAAGCTGCGCGCGGCACACTTCGACGAAATGTTCGAGCGCGCGGTCGCCCGAGGCGTGGCCGAAGCGATCGTTGATCTGCTTGAAGTGGTCGAGATCGGCGATCGCCACAGAAAGCGGAGTGCCGACCGAGCGCGCGAGCTCGACTTCATGACGCAGCGTGTCCAGGAAGTAACGCCGGGAGAGGGCGCCCGTGAGTGCGTCGTGGCGCGCTTCGGCCGACAGCAGCGTATTGGCCGATTGCAGCTGCTCGGCGAGATCGCGCGTCGCGCGGTGCAGGCGCCGCTCGCGCGAGTACGACGTGGCGATCACGATCGCGAGCGTCACGACGCCGAGCATCGTCAGAAACACGAGGAAGCGGTCGCGGCTGTGATTGCGGCTGATCTCCGGCCAGCTCGTGAGCGGATGGACGATATGCGCCGAAAGGCCGGAATTGAGTCCCGTGCGTTCGTCGTAAAGCGAGGGCACGTTGCTGCCGTTCGCGGCGTAGAAGGTCTGCGCGAGTGCGGGCGCGAGCCAGTGCTCGGACGCGCGCATCTGCTCGCCGATATGCGACAGGCGCAACTCCGGAAACGACTCGCGCCGATAATGCTCGACGCGCTCGCGCCCGGTCATGCGCGCGATGGGCGCATCCGGCATCGCTTCGTATTCGAGCCGCCCGTCATGCGCCATCACGACGACGCCGTTCTCGTCGGTCACGAATGTACCGGCACGCGAGACCCAGTGCCGCAGCCGGTCGATGCTCACTTTGGCGATCACCGCCCCGACCAGGATGCCGTCCTCGTAAGCGGGCGCCGCGATGAAGATGCCCGGTTCGCCGGACAGGCGCCCCACGCCGTACATCTCGACGAAACCGCCGAGCAGCGCACGCGCGACATAGCCGCGAGCGCTCATGTCGTAGCCGATGAAGCTGTCGTCGTCGGCGGCGTTGCTCGAGGCAATGCAGAAGCCCCTGTCGTTGACGAGCCAGATGGAGTCGAGGCCGGAGAAGCCCTGCGCGTCGTGCAGGAAGTGATTGACCTTCTCGAGAGCGGGGCGCGCGGTCCAGTCCTTGCGGCGTTCGAGTTCCGTCCCGGCCGGGTTCGAGGCATAATTCCGCGACTCCGCGAGCGCCCGCTGCGTGAGGTCCATCTGCGCCAGCGTGGCGGGAATCGCGCGCGACATCGCCAGATCGCTCGCGATGATCTGCGCCATGTTGTCGACGATCGACGCCGCCATCTGGCGCTCGGTCCGCACCGTCGCCGTCATCTCCTGTTGTACCATTCGGTCCGACAACAAGCCGGCGGCAATCCAGCACGCGAATGCCAGCGCCGCGAGGCCGAGCGTCGCGATCACACGGTGCAGGATGAGCTTGTTCATCGATCTCGGGCGCAATGGAAGTTCACGCCTTTCGCAGGCTGAACGCGCCGTGCCGCCAGAGCGGTTGAGCCTGCGCCATGCGGGCGAGGCGGGTGCGCGGATTGCAGCGCATCATGTCTGCCGCTTTCCGGCTTTTCGCCCGCAATGGGGCGGCAGGCATGGCTCAGGCGGGTTTCCGGCTCGGATCGGGCGTCTCGCATCGCATCGGCGCTCAAATTATTGTTCGTGATAAGCCAAGATTGGACGATGTTTTCTGCCGCCTATCAAGTGCCTTCTGACGGCGTGCGACGTGCGTCCAACATAACGGATGCGCGCCGCACAAAAGCGCTGTCCGCCGTGCCGGCTGGCGTATGCGCGCCGCAGCCAGACTGAAAGGAGGCCAAGGCACGCGGGCGCGAGGCGCATTCGACGCGGACTGCCCTTCATTTTGCCCGTGCCGTGCTGAAGAGCAACAGAAACATCGCAGGATTGGCGCGCCGGGCCGCATGAAGGTTGTGCCTGTCACACGGGTTGGTGTAGTGTCGCTCGGTTCAGCGCGGGGAAACGTCTGACGCGGCGACTGCCCGGCGCCGTCGTGCGCTGAACGTGTCGTCGTTTTGACGGCCGCGTGCGTTGAGCATGGGGCCGTTTCGGGCAAAGGCTTCTTGCCCGCCGGACGGCTCGTTGGCCGTCTCAAGCAACATCCCGCGCTCGCGCGGTCGGAACAAAGCCTTACGGGGAGGGCCTTGAATGGATTTTGGTTTCAATCTGAATCGCACGGCGAATGCGTCGGCGTGGCGGATCCTGCCCAACCGGTGGGATTTCGTCGCGTTCCCGATGATCATCTGCATCATCGCGCTCGCCGCCGTCGGTTTTCACGAGACCCTGGCGCCCATCTCGACGCTGCAGACCCAGGCGATCTCGCTCGACCCCGCGAATCTTCCGGAATACGCGTTGCGCACGACCTTGCGCATGCTGCTGGCGATGGTCGCCTCGCTCATCTTCACGCTGATCTACGGCACGCTCGCGGCGAAGAGCCGGCGTGCGTCGATCGTGCTGGTGCCGATTCTCGACATCCTCCAGTCGGTGCCGGTGCTGGGCTACATCTCGTTTACGGTGACGTTCTTCCTCGCGTTGTTCCCCGGGCGCGTGATCGGCGCCGAATGCGCGGCGATCTTCGCCATCTTCACGAGCCAGGCGTGGAACATGACGTTCAGCTTCTACCAGTCGCTGCGCACGGTGCCGCGCGACCTGGACGAAGTCTCGCGCGGGTTTCACCTCACGAACTGGCAGCGCTTCTGGAAGCTCGAGGTGCCGTTCTCGATGCCGGGCCTCATCTGGAACATGATGATGTCGATGTCGGGCGGCTGGTTCTTCGTCGTCGCGTCCGAAGCGATCACGGTCGGCAACCGCACGATCGTACTGCCGGGCATCGGCGCGTATCTGGCCGCGGCCATCGGCGAGCGCAACCTGAGCGCGATCGGCTGGGTGATCCTCGCGATGACCATCGTCATCCTGGCCTACGACCAGTTGATGTTCCGCCCGCTCGTCGCGTGGGCCGACAAGTTCCGCATGGAGAACACGAGCTCGGGCGACGAGCCTTCGTCGTGGCTCCTCGACCTGATTCGCCGCACCCGCCTGATTCACCGTCTGCTCGTGCCGGCGGGCTGGATTCTTGCGAAGGCGGCGCGTGTGCCCATCAGGCTGCCGTCGTTGCAAGGCGCGCTCGAGAACGTCGGCTTGCCGTTGCGCGCGAAAGTGCCGTCCACGCGCGTCGGCGATATCGCGTGGGGCACGGTCGTGCTGCTGATCACGGTGTTCGTCGTGTGGAAGGTCGCGTCGTTCGTCTCGACCGGCGTGAGTTGGGGCGAAGTCGGCCATGTGTTCGTGCTCGGCTTCATCACGCTCTTGCGCGTGGTGGTGCTGATCGCGCTCGCATCGGTGGTGTGGGTGCCCATCGGCGTGTTGATCGGCCTGCGTCCGGCGCTCGCGGAAAAAATCCAGCCGCTCGCGCAGTTCCTCGCCGCGTTCCCGGCAAACCTGCTGTTTCCGGTGTTCGTCGTGGTGATCGTGCGCTGGAATCTGAACCCGGATATCTGGCTGTCCCCGCTCATCGTGCTCGGCACGCAGTGGTATATCCTCTTCAACGTGGTCGCGGGGGCGTCCTCCTATCCGAACGATTATCGCGAGGCCGCGAGCAACTTCCAGATCCGCGGCTGGCAGTGGTGGAAGAAGTGCATGCTGCCGGGCGTCTTTCCTTACTACATCACCGGCGCGATCACCGCTTCGGGCGGCGCGTGGAACGCCAGCATCGTCGCTGAAGCCGTGTCCTGGGGGAAGACGGAGGTCGTGGCGCACGGCCTCGGCGCCTATATCGCCCGGACGACCGCCGCGGGTGACTATCCGAAAATCATTCTCGGCATCGCCGTGATGTCGCTGTTCGTCACGCTGTTCAACCGACTGTTGTGGCGCCCGCTGTACGCCTACGCCGAAGCTAGACTCCGGCTGGATTGAGGACGAGTTCCGATGCAGAACCTGAAAAATACGCAGACGTCGGCGGCACCGGGCTTTCAGCGCCCGCAAGGCACGCCGCCGCGACTCGGCGCGGAGATCCTGCGCGTGGCGAACGTCAGCCGCGGCTTCAACAAGACGCAGGGCGAACTGCTCGTGCTCGACGATGCGAACCTAGCGCTGCGCGAAGGGGAGATCGTCGGATTGCTCGGGCGCTCGGGCTCGGGAAAGTCGACGCTTCTGCGCATCATCGCGGGGCTGATCGAGCCGACGGCCGGCGAAGTGACCTATCTGGGCGAGCCGTTGAGCGGTCCCGCGAAGGGCGTCGCGATGGTGTTCCAGACGTTCGCGCTGTTTCCGTGGCTGACCGTGCTTCAGAACGTGGAAGCCGGTCTAGAAGCACAGGGCGTGGGCGCGCGCGAGCGCCGCGAACGCGCGCTGGCCGCGATCGACCTGATCGGTCTCGACGGCTTCGAAAACGCGTATCCGCGCGAACTGTCGGGCGGCATGCGGCAGCGCGTGGGGTTTGCGCGGGCGCTCGTCGTCGATCCGACGCTACTGCTCATGGACGAGCCTTTCTCCGCGCTCGACGTGCTGACTGCCGAAAACCTGCGCACCGACCTGCTCGATCTGTGGACGCAGGGGCGCATGCCGATCAAGTCGGTGCTGATCGTCACGCACAACATCGAGGAAGCGGTGTTCATGTGCGACCGCATTCTGGTGCTGTCGTCGAATCCCGGTCGCGTGATGGCCGAGATCAAGGTGCCCTTCAAGCATCCGCGCAATCGTCTGGACCCGGCGTTCCGGCGTCTCGTCGACGATATCTACGCGAAGATGACCGCGCGCCAGATGGACGAAGCGAAGAAGAAGGGGCTCGAGCTGGGAAGCTGGCTGCCGTCGGTCTCGACCAACCTGATGGCCGGTCTCATCGAAACGCTCGCGGCGGAGCCGTATCACGGCCGCGCGGACATGCCCGAAATCGCGCGCACCCTGCATCTCGAGGTCGATGATCTCTTTCCGATCGCGGAAGTGCTGCAACATCTGGGGTTCGCCGATGTGCGCGAAGGCGACATCTTCCTCACGCCGCAAGCGCGCGTCTTCGCCGAGCTCGGCACGCAGGAGCGCAAGATGATGTTCGCCGAGCATCTGCTGCGGCACGTGCCGCTGGCCGCGCGGATCAAGAAGGTGCTGAACGAGCGGCCGGGACATCGCGCGCCGCGCGTGCGCTTCGAGCAGGAACTGGAGGACTTTCTCTCCGACAAGGCTGCGCAGGAGACGCTCGACGCGGTCATCGACTGGGGACGTTACGGGGAGATCTTTTCCTATAACGACCAGACGGAGATGCTGAGTCTGGAGGATGTCGAGGCTTGAACGGCCTTGATCGCAGTCGATTCAAAAGCGCGGTTGCCCGATGAAGGCGCCGCGCTTTTTGCTTTGGATTGGCCGTTCGGAACGGCCGAAACTGATCCACGGCTTCCTCGCACGCGCCGCGCCGGAAGCGATGGCCAACGGCTGAAGTCATGAAAAAAGCGCGGTGTCCGCAAGGGAACCGCGCTCTTCGGTAGACCATCCAGGAAGCTACTGCAAGTTCCCCCAACGCTCGACCGCAGGCTCCGCCGACGCCCATTTCCAACCGCTCGGCTGCTGGCATGCCGTAGCGATGAACCATTCGGCGGGCGCTTTCGCATCGTCGCCATCGACGACCGAGAATGCGAATTCCTTGCACGTCGCGAGCGCACTGCTGAATTCGCGCAGCACACGCACTTCGCCGTGGCCGTTCTCGACCGGCAAGGTGTGCTTGACCTTCCATGGCCGCGTCTCGCCGATCTGCGACACGCCCGCTGTCACCGCGATCATGACCTGCTGATCCTCATGCAGCGATTTGGTGATGTGCTTGACCGCCTCGTCGGTGGCGGCCTGCACCGCGATGCCCACGCCGAGCCCGATGGCCGGATTCGTCGTGAACGCGCCCGTCGCGATGCCGGCGGTCGCGCCGGCCGCGGCGCCGATCGACGCGCAGCCGCTCATTGTCACGCAAGCGGCCGCACCCGCCGCGATCAGCCCGAGACGCAGCGCCAGAGATACGTCGAGAGACAGCGTCATTGCAGCGAGCCCCAGCGCGGTGTAGCGGGCTCCGCCGACGCCCACTTCCACTTGTCGCCGTCACGGCATACCGACGCGACATAGAACGCACTGTCCGCGGCGCGATCCTTCGTCGCGTCCCGATCGACCGAGAACACGATCTCCTTGCAGTCGAGCACGCCGCTGCTGATCGTGCGGCTCACTGTCACGCGGCCTTTCTCGTCTTCTTCGATCGGCACCGAGTGCACCGCCTTCCACGGCGCGACCGCGCCGACCGCCAGCGGCCCGGCGGCTGTAGCGATCTGATCCTGTGTGTTGGTGTGAATGACGCGCTGCGTGTACTGCACGCCCGCGCGCGCCGCGGCGACCGCGCCCAGGCCGATGCCTGTTGCCACCGCGGCGTTGCTGGTGACGCTATTCGCCACCGCCGCGCCCGCGATACCGGCGCCTGCCGTCGCGCCTTCGCTATAGAGCGAGTTGCATCCACTGAGGCTCACGCAAGCGATGACGCCCGAGATGACCGCGGCGAGCGCGGCGGCGCGCGGGCCGCGCCGATGGACCCTGATCTGCATGTTGCTTTCCTTCGTCTACCCGTGTCCCGACGCTTGCCATCGGGGTTCGCTTGGCTCGAATCTCCTTGAGGTCTCGCCCTCAAGCCGCCGCCCGGCAACGCAAACACGCCACGATGCGCGGGCTTCGCGCATTTTGAAGCATGCTTCTAATTACCGCTTCGGGAAAATTGCAAGAAATTGCAAGCGACGCGAGCACGTTTCGATCGGCGCAGCGTCGCGAACAAAAAGAAGCGAGCGCGGCCATGCGCGCCCGCTTCGGGAGTCATGCAGATGTAAGCCGAAAGGCTGCTCAGCTTTCGCCGCCGGTGGCCGTGTCACTGCCTTCGGAGTCTTCGTTTTCGTATGCGCCGAGGCGGTTATACAAGGTCTTGAGGCTCACGCCGAGCGCCTTTGCCGCACGCCGCTTGTCGCCACCGCAATGCTTGAGCGTGCCGAGGATGATCTGCTTCTGCGCATCGGCGAGCGGCGTGCCTACCCAGACGTTCATCGCGTCGCCCTGCGTGACGGGCTTCTTCACGCGCGAGGCAAGGTGTGGATGCGCGATCTCCACCGTCTTCTCCGCGAGGATGAACGCGCGATAGACCGTGTTCTTCAGCTCGCGCACGTTGCCCGGCCACGAATAGGTGCGCAGCACGTCGAGTGCGCGCTTGCTGAAGACCTTGCTCGTGCCTTCCTGCGCGTTCATTTCCGAGAGGAAATATTGTGCAAGCAGTTCGCGGTCCGAATCGCGCTCGCGCAGCGGCGGCGCGCGCAACGGGAATACCGCGAGGCGATACATCAGATCCTCGCGCAAGCCATTTTCCTTCACGGCGACGATGGGATCGCGATTGGTCGCCGCGATCACGCGTACATCGGAGCTGATGAGATCGTTGCCGCCCACACGAAAGAACGTGCCCGTCTCGAGCGCGCGCAGCAGTTTCACTTGCCGCACGGGCGACATCTCGGTGACTTCGTCGAGAAAGAGCGTGCCGCCATTCGCGTGCTCGAAATAGCCGATGCGCCCCTGCACCGCACCCGTGAAGCTGCCTTTCTCGTGACCGAAAAGCTCGGCTTCGATCAGATTGTCGGGAATCGCGCCGCAGTTCACCGCGATGAACGGCGCGTCCTTGCGCGCGCTATGGTCGTGAATCGTCCGGGCGACGAGTTCCTTGCCGGTACCCGACTCGCCGATGATGAGCGCCGTCGCATCGGTCGCGGCGACGCGCTCGATTTGCGCATACAACTCCAGCATCACGGGCGACGAGCCATAGAGCAGTCCATAGGACTTCAAGCCCGGCACTTCCCCCGTGTTGCGCTTTCTTTGCGCGGGTGTATCGCCGACCGCTGCGGGCGGCGGATCCAGTTCGGTTGACGCCATGTGTCCTGATCGTTCCAGTTCTGCGTATGTGGTGGGCGGGCGGCGGCCTGCGCGGGCGGCGCCGGTCGCAGCCGGCGTGGCGCAGTGCGGCGCGCGAGCGGCGCAACCGTGGGTGACCGCGCGCATCGGCATATCACGCGCCCGTGCGCGCTGCCCGTCGTGCTCACGTCAGCCGTGAGCCGCTCTTCCTCGTGGTGCGTCGGTGCCGGGTCGCCTGCATCGCGTGTCTGCGCAACGCCGATTGCTTACAGGCGAACCTATCTCATAAACGCTATTTAACCATTCGCAACGACCTTGCGGCAATGTGCCGGCCGACCGGCGGCGCATTTTGTCTGAATGGGCAGCGCGTCCGGAGAGCTTGCGGAAAGGTTCTCCTTTACGCACTGAGAAATTACAAGCGCACAGCGTAATTGTTACCCGATTCGCTGACGCTTCGCGGCGCAGGCGCGGGTCGTACTCCAGTACGCCGTCACTGGCACGAAAGCTGCGTTCGCTTGGGTCATCGTGATTCTTATTCGAAAGTTCGCCAACGACCTTGGCATCGTGGGCGCACACACGAGGAAAGGCGAGAGAGGCAAAAGCATCATGGAAGACTTCTTTAGTTTCGACGGTGCCGCTCACGACCGCACGATCCCCAAGCGGCCGATCCGCACGCGGCGTGCGCAAGCGGGCGGCAGCGATGGTCAGGAACTCGTGCCCGGCGAGCCGATCGACATCTATCACTGGGCCGCCGTCGCGCTCGTCACCGCGCTGATGTGCGCGGTGCTAGGCTATGCGGCAGGCACGCCGGCGCTGGCGCGCGCAGCGAACGTGACCAGTTTCGTGTTCGGCGCAATGGGCGGCGCGTTGATGGCAAGCGGCGTCGTGCGCAGCCTGCGCGCCCGTCTCGAAACAGACGCGCGCCTTCCCGTGAGCCGCCTTCCGGTCGCCGAAACACGCTGATCGAGCTTCGGCCTACTCATACACATCCCAATTGCGCGAGGACTACATTCCATGAGTCAGACGACTGTCCAGCTTGCGTTGGGCAAGCAAAAGATCATTGAAGACATCAAGGTGCTGCTGAACGATTCGGAGGAGTTGCTGCGATTGTCGGCGACGCTGCCGGGCGAGGGCGTCGAGGCGCTCCGTTCGCGTCTGCGCGATCACGTCGATTCGGCGCGTAACGCGCTCGAGGATGCACAGGCGAGTGCGCAAAGCCGCTATCGCGCGGGCGTCGATTGCACTGAGAAATATGTGAAGGACAATCCGTGGCAGTCGCTCGGCATTGCCGCGGGCGTCGGCTTTCTGGTGGGACTTCTGGTTTCGCGCTGATTCGCGGCGTATTCGCCATGAAGCGCCGAATTGCGGCGCCGCGTTTCAACGCGACGACGAATTCTTGACAATGGAGAGAACACAAATGGCACGTCCTTCGATTGGAATTTTCGGCGCGCTGTTCGCCGTCGGCAGCGTTCTCGCGTGGAAGTGGGTGCAGTCGCAGGACGCGGCCGGACGGCGCACGGCGCGCGAGATAAACCGCTGGGAAGACGAGGGCGGTAAGGTGCTCACCCCGGCGACCGGCACTCACGCCCAAGCGGTGAACGGCCACGGCGTCGTCGGCGGCACCGCCGATGCGTGGAATTTTCCACGGAGCTGACAGGCTTCGGAGCCGCAGCTCACGCGAGCCGAATAATCGAGCCATTGACGGTTATTAATGGTGCGACTAATCAAACGCACGCTGCTCTGGCGTGCGTTTTTATCATGATAAACGCTTATAATCAGTGAAACTCCGGCCATAAGTTGTCTAATGGAAAAACTTACGCTGGATTGAACCAGGCGTTTGGATAATCGGAAATTATTCTATTTTTTGCGCATCTTGCGTCGCGCCGATTACTTTTAATCGGCTCTCATCGCGAATCGCACCGGCCCGCGCGGCGACCCTGCCGCACGGAGAAGACCACGCCGCCACGGCGTGTGACCCTGAAAACGCTTTGGAAGAATTCGAGACGCAATGCCACACGTATTGATTGTCGATGACGATCCCAGTACCCGCGAGGCGCTAGCCGCGATCATCGGCGAAGACGGATTGACGACGGCCACCGCCGGCGATTTGCGCGAGGCGCGCATTCAGCTTGTGCGTCAGACGCCGGATGTCGTGTTCACCGACCTCAAACTGCCCGACGGCACGGGCGTCGATCTTTTCGAAGATCTGGACCCGCGTTCGGGTGTCGAGGTGATCGTGATAACCGGTCACGCGACGGTGGAATCCGCCGTCAGCGCGCTCAAGATGGGCGCCACCGACTACCTCGTCAAACCGATCAACATGCAGCGCGTGAAGGCCATCCTCTCGCGCCTGCCGCGCGCCGGCGACCTGAAGGCGGAAATCGGCACCTTGCGTGGCGAACTGCGCCGCATGGGCCGCTTCGGTCTGATGCTCGGCAACTCGCCCGCAATGCAAACCGTGTACGACCAGATCGGCCGTGTCGCGCCGACGGCCGCGTCCGTGCTGCTGATCGGCGAATCGGGCACTGGCAAGGAAGTCGCCGCGCAGACGCTTCACGAACTCAGCTTGCGTCGCAAGCATTCGTTCATCGCCGTGAACTGCGGGGCGATCTCGCCGAACCTGATCGAATCGGAAATGTTCGGCCACGAGCGCGGCTCGTTCACGGGCGCGGATCGTCAGCACAAGGGTTATTTCGAGCGCGCGAACGGCGGCACGCTGTTCCTCGATGAAATCACCGAGATGCCGATCGAGCTTCAGGTGAAGCTGCTGCGCGTGCTGGAGACGGGCATGTTCATGCGCGTCGGCACGACCAAGGAGCTCGAGACCGACGTGCGCCTCATCGCCGCGACCAACCGCGATCCCGAGCAGGCGGTGCTCGAAGGCAAGCTGCGCCTCGATCTCTATCACCGCCTGAACGTGTTTCCGATCAACCTGCCGCCGTTGCGCGAGCGGGGCAAGGACGTCGATCTGCTCGGGCAGGCGTTCCTCGACGAACTGAACTCCCGCTACAACACGAAGAAGGCGTTCCCGCCCGCCATGCGCGAGATGCTGGCCTCATACAACTGGCCGGGCAACGTACGTGAGCTGAAGAACTACGTGCAGCGCGCCTACATCATGTCGGGGTCGGATTCGGACAGCACGGCGACCGTGCCGTTGCAGATTTCGCTGTCAAAACCATCGGCCGGCACGGCGGTGACTATTCCTTTCGGCACTTCGCTCGCGCAAGCTGACCGGCAGCTCATCCTCGCGACGCTCGACCAGTGCGGCGGCGTGAAGACGCGCGCCGCCGAAATCCTCGGGATCAGCCTCAAAACGCTCTATAACCGGCTCGTCGAGTATGGCGAGGACGCGAACAAGGCAGCGGTCGGCGAGGGTGGCGATATTAACGAGTCCGACAGCGAAAATTCCTGAACTTCGCTTATCTTTAGACAAAACAACGCCTGCGGCTTTTAAAAAGCGCAGGCGTTTTTCATTGGCAGGCGCGTTTTCTACGCCGATAATGGGACGGAAGAAGCGCAACGGACGCTAACGAAGGGCATGCCCCTTGCTGTCGGTCGAGTGACATCCGCGCGTGGCGCGCAGGCGCCGACGGATGGCGAAAGTACGATCACAAGACCGCAAGGAGCCCGCCATGTCATACAGCCCGTCCAATCGCGCTTCCAATGGTGCCCGTATCGAGGCACAGACGCCGCAGCCGCCGGATCCGCCTGTGACGCCGCCCGATCAGCCGCCGCCCACGCCGATTCCGCCCGACACGAATCCGGACCCGACGCGCGAGCCGCCCGAGCCGCCGTCGCAGCCGATCGGCGACCCGCCGCCGGGGCCCGGCGATACGCCGCACGTGTACTAGCAGCAGAGAAAGACGCTGGAATGCAGACGTTGGACAATGCCCAGAATTCGTGCAAGGTTTGAATAAGTTTCCATCCGCAGCGTAGGGATTACAACGGATGGCGCAATAATGACCGGCGACACAGGCTGTCGCCGGTCGCTTTTTCTGAAGCTGCGCTTCTCGGAGCGCATCGGTCCGGCGCCGCCGACGTCACTATCGCGACGGCCTTCTTCTCTGGAGGCATCATGAGGCATCCCGCACTCCGACGCTCAGCGCGTCACTCGTCCAAGCGCGAAGCGCGCGCCGAAGCCGCCAAGGCTGTAGGCACGCAGGGCGCATCCGCGCCGCCCGCCGATCACGATCCCGCCGGTCAGAACCGCCCCGCGCCTGGCGCGCCGCCCGATGGCGAGCATAACCAGGGCGGCGTGCGCCGCGAGGGCATCGACTATCAGCGCGATCTGGGTTCCGAGCAGGACGCGTGATTGCAGCCGGCGGGAGCACCCGGCGCAAGAATAAAAATCTACACGCGGCCGCGTTCGCCGCGTATTTTCGTTCGTCCGTAACATCCTCATACAAATTTTCATTCACAAAGGCCGACAAAAAGGCACAGCTTTTGCATACCCTTGATCGCCAATTCGAGCATGCAACGACAACTGATGAGGTGATGCTGTAATGAGCAGATTGATCGTGGTATCGAATCGCGTCGCACCGATCCAGGAGGGCAAGCCCAGCGCAGGCGGCCTCGCGATCGGCGTTCTCGACGCGCTCAAGGAGACTGGGGGCGTGTGGTTCGGGTGGAGCGGCGAGATCGTCGGCGAGTCGGGCGCTCCTGTCGTGGAGAAGGGCGGCAAGGTGACTTACGCGACCGTCGGACTCACACGCCGCGATTACGACCAGTACTACCGAGGTTTCTCGAACGCCACGTTGTGGCCGACGTTCCACTACCGCAATGACCTGTCGCGCTTCGATCGCGAGGAATATGCGGGTTATATGCGCGTCAACGCCAGCCTCGCCGCGAAGCTGAAGACGATGCTCAAGCCCGATGACATCATCTGGGTGCACGACTATCACATGCTTCCGTTCGCGCAGGAGTTGAGAAAGCTCGGCGTCGCGAATCCTATCGGCTTCTTCCTGCACATTCCGTTTCCGGTGCCGGAGATGATGCGCACCGTGCCGCCGCACGAGGAACTGATTGCGGCGATGTGCCAGTACGACGTCGTGGGCTTTCAGACGGACAGCGACAAGCAGTCGTTCATCGATTATGTGGAGCGCACGAGTCGCGGCCACTTCAACGAGGACGACGGCATGCTGCAGGCATTCGGCCGCATGCTGAAAGTGGGTGCCTATCCGATCGGCATTTATCCGGATGCGATCGCGAAGGCCGCCGAGCAGTTCGCGAACCGCAAGCAGGTGAAAAGCCTGCGCGACAGCATGCACGGGCGCAAGCTCATCATGAGCGTCGACCGCCTCGACTATTCGAAGGGTCTCGTCGAGCGCTTTCAGGCGTTCGAGCGGCTTCTGCTGAACGCGCCGGGCTGGCATGGCCGCGTGTCGCTCGTGCAGATCGCGCCGCCGACGCGCTCGGACGTGCAGACCTACCAGCGCATCCGCCAGAATCTCGAAGGCGAGGCGGGCCGCATCAACGGACGATTCGCCCAGCTCGACTGGACGCCGATCCAGTATCTCAACCGCAAATACGAGCGCAATCTGCTGATGGCGCTATTCCGTCTCTCGCAGGTCGGCTATGTGACGCCGCTGCGCGACGGCATGAATCTCGTCGCGAAGGAGTATGTCGCGTCACAGGATCCGGCCGATCCGGGGGCGCTCGTCCTGTCGCAGTTCGCGGGCGCGGCAGATCAATTGCCGGGCGCGCTCGTCGTCAATCCGTTCGATTTGTCGCAGATGTCCGAAGCGCTGGAGCGTGCGTTGTCGATGCCGCTCGCCGAGCGTCAGGCGCGTCACGCCGACATGATGGCGCCGCTGCGCGAGAACAACCTTTCGGTATGGCGCGATTCGTTCATGTCGGATTTGCGCAGTGTCGCCACCGCGACGTCCGTTACCGAAAAGACCGTCAAGACGGTGAAGCAGGGCGCAGCCGAAGCCAGGCGTCCGGCGGCGAAGGCCTGAATCCGTACTGAACGTCGTCACGCACTCAGAGCCCCGCGCCTCGAAAGAAGCGCGGGGTTTTTCATGCGTCGCTCCGGAACGGTCGCGGAACGGGATTTGCGGACTCATCACGGACACGATCGAAGGAGGTCATGATGAGTGGAAGCACATTGAACCCGCCCGAAGACGACGGCGCGGAATACGGCAAGGGGCACGGCACCGGAGCACTCGGCCCGAGCGACTCGTCGGACAGCGGGTCGGACGTGCAGGGCGAAAAGCGCTATCCCGGCGACATCGAAGATGAGCTGGACGCGCACGCGCTCGGCCAGTCCAAGGCGGAGCTAGCCAGCGATACGGACCGCTTCGGCACTGGCGAAAGCGCGTCGGCGGACGGCGACAACAATCTGGAGGCCGACTCCGATATCCTCCCCGACGAAGTCGAGGATGAAACCCGCAGTCTCGCCGACGAAGACGCCGACCCGGCCGCCGACCAGCCCTGACACGTAATGCAGAGCGCAACACGAAAGCGGCGCGCTTCCCACGGAGCGCGCCGTTTTTTACACACGGTTCGCAGCGCGGCGCTAACATCGTCGATTGACACTTCAAGCCGCGCTCACGCTCCCCGCCGATGGACCAGGACGTCTCCGCCCCTCAATCCGCGCCCGTCGCCTCGGGCCGCACGTCGCGTTTCGGCTGGCTTTCGTGGGTCGTCGATCCGATCACGCAATGGTCGCAGGATCACTGCCTGATGTTCTCGGCGGCGATCGCGTTCTTCGCGGCGTTTTCGCTTGCGCCGACGCTCGTCATCGTGATCGCGGTGGCGAGCGTCTTCTTCGGCGCCGATGCCGTGCAAGGGCGGCTCTTCGCCGAGATCAGCGGTGTCGTGGGCGTGGACGCCGCCCGCACGCTGGAGGCGATCGTCGCGAACGCGTGGCACGCCGACATCGCGCGCAGCACGGCGATTCTCTCTGTCGCGGGCGTGCTGATCGGCGCGTCGGCGACGTTCTCCTCGCTGCACAGCGCGCTCAACGTCATCTGGCCGACGCCTGCGGTGAGCACGCGCGAGAGCATCGTCACGCTGCTGCGCGTGCGGCTGATGTCGTTCGGGCTGGTGGTCGGTTCGGGGCTGCTCGTCGCGGTGCTGCTTGTGCTCGATGCGCTCGTCGAGATACTCGGGCATTGGGTGCTCGGCGACGGCAGCCCGTTCATCGTCCTGTCGGGCCTCACGCGGCGCGCGATATCGCTCGGTGTGCTGATGATCGCCTTCACGGTACTGCTCAAGTTCCTGCCGACGACGCGCATGCGCTGGTGCGATGCCGCGCTCGGCGCCGCCGCCGCCGCGCTGCTCTTCGAAGGCGGCAAGCGCCTTTTCGCGTTCTATCTCGCGCACGCGGGCACGGCGAACATGTTCGGCGCGGCCGGATCGCTCGCGATCATCCTCATGTGGCTCTACTACTCGGCCGCGGTCTTTCTGCTCGGCGCCGAGCTCGCGGCGACGGCGGCGAGAAAGCGCACGCATCGCGCGTCGGGCTGGCGCTGACCGGACAAAAAAAGGCCGTCCGAAAGCGGACGGCCTGCGATTACGCTCGTGTCGCTCAGGCGCCTCGCTTGACCGGGTCGTCGCCGAACGCTTGAGAGCGTGAGAACCGATGACGCGCGCGCCGCATCACGCCTGACGGCGCAGTTCGGCGGGCGGCACCTTCATCAGATGGCGATACTTCGCCACCGTGCGGCGGGCGACGATCACGCCCTGATCCGCGAGCATCTTCGCGAGACTCACATCGGACAGCGGATCGCGCGTGTTCTCCTTCGAGATCATTTCCTTGAGCAGCGCGCGCACCGCCGCAGCCGAGCAGGTGCCGCCGCTTTCCGTGCTCAGTTCGCGCGGGAAGAAGTGCTTGAACTCGAAGATGCCGCGCGGCGTGGCCATATACTTGTTGCCGGTCGCGCGCGAGATGGTCGATTCGTGCAAACCGAGTTCATCGGCGACATCGCGCAGCACGAGCGGCTTGAGCGCGATCTCGCCGTAGTCGAAGAACGCCTTCTGATGCGAGACGATGCATTCGGCGACGCGCTGGATCGTCGTAAAACGCTGCTGCGCGTTGCGGATCAGCCAGCGCGCTTCCTGCAACTGCTGCGCGAGCGGCGAGCGGCTCGCGCCGGCCGATTGCGCGAAAAGCTCTGCATACATGCGATGGATGCGCGCGCGCGGCAGCACGGCCGGGTTGATCGTCACGACCCATTGCTTCTTCACCTGACGCACGATAACGTCGGGCACCACGTAGTTGTCCTCGCTCTGGCCGTAGTTCTCGCCCGGCTTCGGATCGAGGCGGCGCACGAGCGCGCACGCGATGCGCAGTTCATCCGCGCTGCAGCCGATCTTTTTTTGCAGTTCGGCCTGCTCGCGCCGCGCGAGACGCTCCAGATGATGCGTGACGATCTCGAGCGCAACCGCACGGCCCGGCGTGTCCTCTTCGAGCGCTTCGAGCTGCAGCGCGAGGCATTCGGAGAGATTGCGCGCGCCGACGCCCGGCTTGTCGAGCGACTGCACGAGCTTGAGCGCGATATTGAGTTCATCCTCGTGCAGCGCGGGCTCGATTTCCACGACATTGGCGAGCTCGCTCAATTCCTGGCGCAGATAGCCGTCGTCGTCGAGCGCTTCGATGATGAGTTGCGCAATCGCGCGATCGCGCTCGTTCAGCTGATAGAGGCGCAACGCGTCGTGGAGCGTTTCATGCAGCGACGGCTCGATGCGCACCCAGTCGGCGGGATCGGAGCCTTCGCCGTCGCCGCCATTGCGCGAGCCGCGGCCGAAGGGATCGGATGAGAATTCGCTCATCGAATCTTCGCGCGAGCCGGCATCGGCGCTTTGCTCGCTTTCCATGCTTGCTTCGGGCGCGAGCGGCGCCTCGGTGGTGTCGCTGGTGGCGGTCGACGAGAGCGCCGATTCTCCCATCGAACTGCCGTTGTCGGCGCCGAGCGCGTTGTCTTCGGTCTGTGACTCGTCGTATTCGAGGAACGGATTGGTATCGAGCGCGTTGCGCAGTTCTTGCTGGAACTCCAGTGACGAAAGTTGCAGGAGACGGACTGACTGCTGCAGACGCGGCGTGAGCGCGAGCGTTTGCTTCGCGCGGAGTTCGAGTGTAGGCGGCATTGCTTTGCTAATCCTCGATTGTTCTATACGTAATGGGCAGGTTTGCGAACCATTAAAGCAATGGCCGTGCCAACGTTGCGCAAGCTCGCGTTACGACTACGTTTTTGGCCGTCCGCTACACGTTTGCGAAGCAATCAGGAGCCTTCTTTCACGCAGTTTTTACACGCGCTCAGACAAAAGCACCGCGGGTTTGCGGCCGCGAGAGATGCGTTGCGCGAGACGGTTCTTCGACCGTCGAAGATTTGTTCGCGCACGCACGAACGCCTTGCTGCATGGTCCGTTCAGCGCACCTCAGGAGAAGTTTGTGAGCGCGGTGATGTGATCCGGCACGCAAGTTGCGGCAGAAGGCTCACGATCCGCGTGCTACGGGCGCGGACGTAATCGAAGAGCCGCCTCGCGCAAAGGCGAACGGGGCGCCAGACCAAAATCGAAAAAATGGGAGTATTGCCATGAAGACGACTCAAATCCTTAAGGCAGCCGGCGGTATCGCATGTGTGGTGTTCGCACTCAACGTCGGCGCACAAACGAATGCGGCGTCGTCGACGAGCGGTTCCGGCACGTCGATGGGCCAGAAGGTCGATGACAGCGCCATCACCACCAAGGTCAAGGCCGAATTGCTCGGCGCGAAGAACGTCAAGTCCACGCATATCCACGTCAAGACGCATGGGGGCGTGGTGTCGCTGACGGGCACGGTGCCTTCGGCAGAGGACAAGACCGCCGCCGAAGAAGTCGTCTCGAACGTTTCGGGTGTTGCTTCCGTGAAGAACCATCTTAAAATTGCCGCCAAGTAATGGCATAGTTCGTATGCCCGGCTTCGCCACGGCGGGCCGCGGTTGAGTGCCAGTAGTACGGAACCCGCGCGGGGTTCGACGATTCGCCACAATCAGGCGAAGAATCGGACGAAGCGCGGGTTCTCGCATGGGGGCATGGGGTCGCGTCGCATCGCCCGATGCTTCAGTCGCAGTTCACGCATGACGCTTCACGCAGTGCGCATCACCTCGCAGCACTTCGAAACTTAAAAACGAGTACGACCGTTCAGGACCGTACTTGCACAGGCGGCTCTCGAATGCGCAGTAGCCCGGCATTCAGAGGCCCCGGCAAAAAGGAGCTCTTCATGAAGACGAAAAAGATGGCATTGATCGGCGCGCTCGCGCTGGCATTCTCGACGGCGGCATTCGCGCAGGCAGCTTCCGATGCGGCCACGACCGGCGCGGACGCCGGCACCCACGCGAAGAAGCAGAAGGGCACCTATCTGCATCAGCAGGACAAGGCGCACAAGCTGAAGGGCGCGTCGGCAGCGGCGGCGGCTTCGGCGCTCGGCACCAACGACAAGGGTCAGCCGCAGTAAGGCGTCGGCCCGACGCTCGACGAAAAAACGGCCGCATCGCGGCCGTTTGTCTTTATGCGGCCCGTTCGTCATCGGGCCGCTGCTACGTCGATGCTTCAGGACTTCGCGGCTGCGTATTGATCGCGCAGATCGCGGATGCGGTCGTGATTCTCGACCACGCCCTGATACTGACGCTCGACGATCTGGCGGATATCGGCAGGCAAATCTTTATCCAGCGCCTCGCGGTAGTTCTTCTTCGCGGCATCTTCGCCACGCTCGCATTCGGCGAGAATCGCGTGGTCGCTGTGGCCGGTCACGGCCGACTTTACATCGACCCAGCCGCGATGCAGCGCGCCGGCCATGGAGCCGCCTGTTTCGGGCTTGCCGCCCAGACGCGCGACGACATCCTGTAACTCGCGCGCGCCTTCGGCGCACTTCTGCGCGCGATTCTGAAACAGCAGCTTGAGGCTCGGATCGCGCGTATCCTCGGCGGCCTTGAGAAAACCCTTTTCCCCGTCCTTCGAGGTTTCGACGAGATCGTTGAGTACCGATACGACGTTCGTGCTCATATAACACCTCCTTTTAGTTTCGATATTTGCCACTGCGCAGCCTCCCTGCGGGACGCGGCTCGCCGAGTCATTGCGCACGCAGCGTGCCCGCGCTTCCTGTTCAGGGGCACGTGATTTGCTGCCGACACGGCAAACAGCGCGCATGGGTTAGACGCGCAGACCACGGCAATGGGAGCGAACACAGTGAAATTCCTTAATCGACTCGCACATCGCGAGTTCCTTACTCTCGTCGCTGTCGCGGCATCCGCGCTGACCTTGCACATCCGTGAGCGCGTTATCGACATGCACGCGCAACCGGCGCAGGCATCTCACCTGGAATATGGACCGCTCTGCGAAGCGCCCGCCGCGCGCACCGGCAAGGCGCGCGTTTTGCCTGCCGCTTGCGGCGTGCGTGCGAACAGGCGGCCGGATCGGACGCACGCGTCCTGGGTGTGACGCGTTCGGCGCAAACGCATCAGCACAAACGCCCGCGGGAAGCGGTAATGCCGTTCAGTTAGCGCTGAACGGCATTTGTGTTTATGGGGTGAGAAGTGGTTGTAAACGGAGCGCCGGGCTGTTAACTTTCCGGTGCGATGCTTGCCGACCACCTC
>NZ_JALQDT010000009.1:0-11920 GCF_023631085.1 Caballeronia sp. INML1
TCAGCGCCTGCGCGAAAGGCTCAAGTCTCTCCCCAACGAAAAACGACCCGGACGCGCATGCGACCGGGTCGTCAAATTCCGCCCTAAACGGTACACCGTTCGTTATCTAAGAAAAGACCTTAACTGAACGGCATTACCGCGGGAAGCGGGCGTTTTTTCATTCGCGGGGTGAAAACGATCACGCACGCGTCTGCGCGAACTCCTTTACCGGATGCGGCGGCTGCAACGGGTCGAAGTCGCTCCAGCGGCCCTGTTTCCAGCGTCCCGACGCACGCTCGATATCCATGCCGCCCGCCTCGCGCAGCGTCGTCGTGGCCCGCTCCTGCGTTTCCGGCGACACATGAACGGCAACGAGGACGCCTGCGTGGCGCGTGGGTTCCTCGGCGTGCGCGGCGTCTTGCGGCTTCTTTTTCGTATGCGACATTGCGCCGACGAGCGAGCCCACATACGCGCCGACGCCGGCCGCGATCACCGAGACGAGCAGCGGCGCATGAAAGACCGCGAAAATCGCAGCGCCCACGACCGCACCCGCGACCGCTCCGATCGTCACGCCCTTGCCGGCGCCTTTGGGCGCGGCGCTCGCGCCCGCGTCGGTGCCGACATCGCCCCCGACCGGAAAGCGCGCGTGCTGGCCGCTCGGATTGACGAAGAAGAGCGTCACGTCTTCTTCGACGAAACCTTGCGCGAAGAGCTTCTGGGCTGCTGATTCGGCCGCGGGAAAGGTCTGGAATCGGCCGGCAATGATCAGTGACATGTTCCCTCCTTGTTTGGCTTGCGTGATGTGAGATGCGTCGCGCGCGGGCGAGCCTCCAGCGCCGCTCAGTCGGGCTCCATGCCGGCGACGCGGAACAATCCGCTCCTCAGCACGGCGGGCTGGCCGCCGTTGTCGTCGAGCACTTCGGCGCACACCGCGCGAATGCGCGCCGTGCCGCGCGCGTAGGCCTCGAGCAGATCGTCCTCGCGTGGCGACTTCGCGCCGAAATGATCTTCGAGCGCTTCGGCGGTGATCGAACACACGACTGGCTCGCCGTCGATGAGGGCGGCAAAGTGAATGGCGAGGTCGTCGCCGTCATAAACGGGGGCTTCGTCTGCAAACGTGATGTGCATGGTCGAGTCCTCATAAGCGGGGCGGCAAGGTGAACGGGGAGCAACCGCGGGCCCGGCGACGTTCGCGACGCTCATGACGCCGCCTTCGCTTTGGCGAGCTGCTGCGCCATCTCGTAGTGATGGCTGATGACCGGCAACGCCTTGGTCGCCGCCGCCTTCAGGGCAGTATCGTTGCCGCTTTCGCTCTCCTTCCTGAACAGCGCAACGGCCTTCTGATGGCCGTCCAAGGCTACCTTTTCAATATAGGCCTTGTCGAACTCGGCGCCCTGGAGATTTTGCAGGCTGCCGATCACCGACGAATCGGCGGCCGGCGGCGCCGTGATGCCGTGGCGCTTGGCGAGCACATCGAGATTGCGGGCGAGCTTCGTGTGATCGACGATCATTCGCTGTGCGAATTCCCGCACCTGCCGGTCGCTCGCGCGCGTGAGCGCGAGCTTGCTCGCCGCGAGCTCGGTCGCGCCTGCCTGACCGGCGTCCTGAAGGAACTGCTGATCGATGGGCGAGAGCTTTTCGTTGCGCGCGGCGCTCGCCGCGCCTTCGGTCTGTGCCTGCGCGGCAGGCGCCGCCGCAGCCACGGCGGCGAGCGACAACGCGATTGCGCGCGTGAGTGAAATGAGCGATCTCGACATCGGCTTGGCTCCGGTGCGATGCATCACGCGGTGCGCGTCTTTTCGAGCGCTTCGATCAGCGCCTTGTTGAACGCGGGCAGATCGTCGGGCTTGCGGCTCGTGATGAGATTGCCGTCGATCTGCACTTCCTGATCGACCCACGTGCCGCCCGCGTTGCGAATGTCGTCCTGCAGACTCGGCCAGCTCGTCATCGTGCGGCCCGCGACGATGCCCGCCGAAATCGGCAGCCAGCCGCCGTGGCAGATCACCGCGATCGGCTTCTTCGCCTGATCGGCGTCCTTCACGAAACTCTGCGCCTTCGCGTCGAGCCGGATCGCGTCGCCATTCACGACGCCGCCCGGCAACACGACCGCGTCGTAGTCGGCGGCGTTGACGGCGTCGAGCGTGACATCGACGTTCACCTTGTCGCCCTTGTCGACGTGCTTGAAACCTTGGATCTGCCCCGGCTTCTGGGACACGACATCCACCTGCGCACCGGCTTCCTTCAGCGCGCGTTGCGGCTCGACGAGCTCTGCCTGCTCGAAGCCGTCGACGGCGAGAATCGCAACCTTGCAACCGTTGAGGGAAATGGCCATGAACACACTCCTTTGTTGCTGTTTCGAACGTTCCGCGGGGAGCGGAATCCATGCCCGAGTTTTCAGCAAAGGCTGTGCCCAGCGAGCGCCCGCGCGGCCACGAGAGAAGAGGGCGGTCAGGCCGGCTCGATGCTGCGCTTGCCGGTGAGGCGCAGCAGGCTGACCACGGCGGCAGCCGCGGCGAACGCCGCCGCGAGCGCAATCGCAATCACGGGGCCCTGCTTCGGCGCGACGCCGAAGATCAGCGCGACGAGCGCCGCGCCCAGCGTCTGCCCGGTGAGGCGCGCGGTGCCGAGCATGCCGCTCGCGCCGCCGCTGCGATGACGCGGCGCGGACGAGAGCATCTGACGATTGTTGGGCGACTGGAAGAGGCCGAAGCCGAGCCCGCATACGGCCATGCGCCACGCAATGTCGAGCGCGCCCGGATGCGCGCCGACGCTTGCGAGCAGCACGAGCCCGACGGTCAGAATCGCGAGCCCGATGCCGCCGAGCAGTCCCGCCGGATACCGATCCGCGAGCACGCCAGCGAGCGGCGCGACGAACACGATCACGAGCGGCCACGGCGTCATCAGAAACCCTGTCTCGACCTGGCTCATGCCGAAATTGTTCTGCAGCAGGAACGGCAGCGACACGAACGCGAGCATCTGCGCGCAGAACGAACACACCGACGCGCCGACCGAGAGCGCGAACACCGGAATGCGCATCAGATCGACGGGCAGCAGCGGCGCGCTTTGCGTCAGTTGCCGCTTCACGAAGAAGTAGCCGATGACGGCCGTCGCGATGATCTCGCCGATGAGATACGGACGATGCTCGCCATGCCCGAAGCCATCGACCGCAACGATCGCAATGCCGAAGAAGAGCGCGTTCATGATCGCGCTGATGTAGTCATACGGCTGCCGATGCCCCGGCGTGCGCGGCAGCGACTTCCAGCCGAACGCGAACGCCGCGATGCCGATCGGCACGTTGATCGCGAACAGCCACGGCCAGGTCGCGACGGAAAGCACGCCCGAGGCCACCGTCGGTCCGATCACCGACGAAATGGCGACGACCGTCGCGTTGATGGATACGCCGCGCCCGAGCTGATCGTGCGGATAGATGATGCGCACGAGCGCCGTGTTCACGCTCATGATCCCCGCCGCGCCGAAGCCCTGCACCACGCGCGCGATGGTGAGCGTGAGAAGCGAATCGGACAGCGCGCACGCGAACGACGACACCGTGAAGAGCGCAAGCCCCGCCATGTACACGCGCCGGTAGCCGATGCGATCGCCGAGCGAGGCGAGCGGCAGAAGCGAGATGGTGATCGCGAGCTGATACGCGTTGACGACCCAGACGGAGTCGGCGGGAGAAGCATTCAGATTGCGGGCAATGGTCGGCAGCGCGACGTTCGCGATGGCGCCGTCGAGCACCGCGAGCGTGATGCCGAGCGCGACGACGGCAATCGCCCAGTATCGCTGGGGCAGCGGCAGACCTTGGTCGGAGTCCATCGATGGGCGGGAAGTGGGAGCGGCGCGTTGTACGACGCGCCGTTTTCAAATGGCTGTGTGAGCGCGGCGCGGTCACGCCGCGCCGCATTCCCGGCTTTACTTCAACTCGTAGAGGCCGGTGTAGGTCGCCGAATCGATTTCGTTGAGATGGATCATGAAGCGCGCCACCGCGTTGGTCACGTTCCCGTCGAGCGGCAGGCTCTCCGCGGAAAGCGCATGGATGCGGAAGATATACCGATGCGGCTTGTCGCCACGCGGCGGCGCCGCGCCGCCGAAACCGACCGTGCCGTAATCGTTGCGAAGCTGCAGCGCGCCTTGCGGCAGCAGACGGCCGTCGGGCTTGCCGGCATTGCGCGGCAGCGAGCGCACATCGGCTGGAATGTTGACGACGATCCAGTGCCAGAAACCGCTGCCCGTGGGCGCGTCGGGGTCGTAGACGGTGAGCGCGAGACTGCGCGTGTCGGCGGGCGGATCTTCCCATTGCAGCGCCGGGGAAATGTTCTCGCCCGAGCCGCCGAAGGCTTGCTGGTCGAATTCCTGCGCGTGCGTCATGAAGCCGTTCGCCGGAAATTCGTCGGACCAGATGCGGAAATCAGCCATGAGAGTCGTGCTCCTTCTTCTTGCGATGTGGATGGATGCCGCACAGCGCATCGGACTGCGTGGCGTCGCGCAATCCTCCCGGCGATGCAGCAAACGTGCCTAAGGGTTGCGCAACGTAGAACGTGGATGCGGCAAGGGCGTGGCCAATCGAGTGTAGCATCCGCCCCCGATATCGGGCATGAGCGCAAACGCCGCTGCGCGTGTACGCGCGCGGGCGATGCGGCTTCCGGAAATATGACGCAGGCTACAATAATGAGATGAATGGAGTATCGACCAGGGACCCATTTTTTAGCCGGCGCGAGCCGAAAGGATGACCATGCCAAACGACCCGCGCCGCACTGCCGGTCAATTCATGCCGGCAAGCGTGCCGGAGGACGATGCCGACATGTTCGACCTCGCGCCCGTCTCGCTCTGGCTCGAGGACTTCAGCGCCGTGCGCGAGCAGTTCGAGCGCTGGCGCGCGGCGGGCGTCACGGATCTGCGCGCGTTTCTCGCCGAGAATCCGGAATGCGTGGCCGAGTGTTCGTCACGCATTCGCGTCGTGAAGGTCAATCAGCGCACGCTGTCGCTGTTTCAGGCAAGAGACGTCGATCATCTCGTGCAGAACCTCGAGCGTGTGTTCCGCGATGACATGCTCACCACACACATCGACGAACTGGAGCAGTTGTGGTGCGGCAAGCCGCGCTTCGTGAGTCAGACGGTCAACTACACGCTCGACGGCAAGCGCCTCGACGTGCTGCTCAAGGCGGTCGTCCTGCCGGGCCACGAAGACACATGGACCCGCGTGCTCGTCACGATCGAGGACATCACCGAGCTCGAAGCGATGCGCCGCACCGCCGCCGCGAGCGAACTGTATGCACGCGGACTGTTCGAGCATTCACCGGTGTCGCTGTGGGTGGAAGACTTCAGTTCCGTGAAGTCGCTACTGGACGATGTGCGCGAGCGCGGCATCGTCGACTTTCGCACGTTCACCAACGTTCATCCGGAGTTCGTCGAACGCTGCATGCAGGAGATTCACGTGCTCGACGTGAATCAGCATACGCTGCGGATGTTCGCCGCGCCGACCAAGGCCGCGCTGCTCGCGCGCCTGTCCGAAGTCTTCCGCGACGACATGCAGCAGCACTTCCAGGAACAGTTGATCGATCTGTGGGATGGGAAGCTCTTCCATCAGCGCGAGGTGCTCAACTATTCGCTCGAAGGCAACGAGGTGCATGTGCATCTGCAGTTCTCGGTATTCCCGGGGCACGAGGCGCGCTGGGATCTCGTGCTCGTCGCGCTCACGGACATCACCGCGCGCAAGAAGGCCGAGGCGTATCTGGAATTCCTCGGCAAGCACGACGTGCTCACGAAGCTCAAGAATCGCTCGTTCTATATCGACGAAATCAATCGCCTCGAACGCAAGGGCCCGTTCCCGGTGACGGCGATCGCGGTCGATGTGAACGGGCTCAAGGCCGTCAACGATCAACTCGGCCACGCCGCCGGCGACGCGCTGTTGCGCCGCGCGGGCGAAGTGCTCGGCAAGGCGGTGGAGAAGCCGTTCCAGGCGGCGCGCATCGGCGGCGACGAGTTCATGGTGCTTCTGCCCGGCGCCGACGAGCGCGACGGCGAGGCGGTGATCGAGAGCATTCGCCAGTTGCTCGAAGTGAACAACAAGTTCTATTCGGGCAATCCGCTTTGTTTCGCGATGGGCGCGGCCACCGCGCACGACGGCGAGCGGCTCGAACCGATGCTGCAACGCGCGGACGCCGCCATGTACGCGGAAAAGCGCGCGCACTACGACGGCAAGAGCGCGTGATTACTGCTGCGTGACGTCGTCGATGCCGCGATTGAGCGCCGGGCACGCCTCGCCGATTTCCTTTTGATACTCCGCCGGATTGCTCGTCTTCAGCTTCTCGAAGCGATCGACGGTCGGTTGTGCCTGCGCGAGGCCGAGCTTCCATTCGCCATCGAAATCGGGTGCGTCGGGATAGCTCGTGCGCACGACATCCCGAAAGCGCGCGACCTTCGCGGCATCGATATGACAGACATCCGCCGCGCCGCGCGCGATGTTCGCGCTCGTCATCACGCCTTCGGCGGCCATCAGTTGTCGCGACGACGGATGGCCGGGCGGCAACGCGGTCTGCGCCGTCGCGCAGAGACACCATGTGGCCAGAATGGAGGGAGCCAGAAAGAGCGAATGCTTCTTGCGCATGTGGATTTTCGATTTGTCCGCGGGGTAAAAAAATTATAGGTGAAGCCCTCCGTAATGAACGCCTGTTATGGCGAGGATGCGTCAATAGCGCGTGCTAGAATCGATTTTCAACGCCGTTCTCAGACAGAAAAATGAAGAAAGGAAGCAAGGCCGCTACTGCTGCGCCCTCGTCGACCACGGAGCAAGGGCGGCGCAAGTACGATCCTGAGGAGACCAAGCGGAACATTCTCGACATCGCCACGCAGGAGTTTTCGGCGATGGGCCTCGCGGGCGCGCGCGTCGACGCCATCGCGGAGCGCACCAACACCACGAAGCGCATGCTGTACTACTACTTCGGCAGCAAGGAAGGCTTGTACGAAGCGGTATTGGAACAGGTCTACGGCGATATCCGCGCGCTCGAACAGGAGTTGCAACTCGCGGAAATGGAGCCGGAGGAAGCGCTGCGCGAATTCATCGGTTTCACGTTCGACTATCACGACAAGCATCGCGATTTCGTGCGCCTCGTGACCATCGAAAACATTCATGGCGCGAAGTACATCGAACAATCGAAGACCTTCAAGACGCGCAATTCGACGGTCGTGAAGACCATCGAGGATCTCATCGCGCGTGGCGTCGCGGCGGGCACCTTTCGCGACGACGTCGATCCGATCGACCTGCATCTGATGATCAGCTCGTTCTGCTTTCACCGTGTGGCGAACCGTCATACGTGGGGCGCGGCGTTCGGGCGCGATCCGTCGGGCGCGCGTTCGCGTGCGCGTCATCGCGAGATGATCGTCGATGCGGTGTCGCGCTACATGCGGCGCGGCGGCTGATCCTTTCTTCGCGCGCATCGAAAAACGGCGACACTCTCACGAGGTCGCCGTTTTTTCGTGGCTATCGGGTAATCAACGTTCCAGCAAGCTCTGGAAATGCGCGAACATGCGCTCGGCATCCGGCTCGCGGCCGGTGAAGATGCGCAGCGCATCGACCGCCTGGCATACCGCCATGCCGCCGCCGCTCACCGTGCGGCAGCCGAGCGCCTTTGCGGCTATCAGCAACTCGGTTTCGAGCGGGAAGTAGACGATTTCCGCAACCCACAATGCCTTGTGCAGGTATTGCGCCGGAAGCGGCAGGCCGGGCAGCTTCGCCATGCCGGTCGGTGTCGCGTGGATGAGGCCGCTTGCGCCGGCGAGCGTTTCGCGCAGGTCGCCGCCGCTTTTTACGATGCGATCCGGAAAGCGCGCCGCGAGTTCAGCGGCAAGCGAGGCGGCGCGTGCCGCGTCGGAATCGAACAGCCTGAGCTCGCGCGTGCCCATCGTCAGGGCGGCATGGGCGACGGCCGCGCCCGCGCCACCCGCGCCGAGCTGCACCACGCGTTCCATCGGCACGCCCGGCAGCCCGCGCTGGAACGCGCGCGCAAATCCCGACCCGTCCGTGTTGTAGCCGATGCGCTTGCCGTCCTTCAGCACGACCGTATTCACGGCGCCGAGCGCGCGGGCGTCGGGGTCGAGCTCGTCGAGTAACGGGATCACGCTTTGCTTGCACGGGTACGTGATGTTCAGGCCGTCGTAGCCCATGCGTTCGGCGGCGTCGAGCAGATCGGGCAGGGCGGAGGGCTCCAGCGCCAGCGCCTGAAGGTCGATGCGGCGATACACGTAGTTGAGGCCGAGGTTGCCGCCTTCCTTTTCGTGCATGGCGGGCGTGAGCGAGCCGGCGATGCCGGATCCGATCAGGCCGATGAGATACGAAGTCTTGTTGGTCACGCGAGCGCTCCGGCATGGATGAGCACTGCATGCTGCAGTGCGAAATAGACTATGGCGCAGTGTGAACGCACGCAGGAGCCTTGTCGGTTCGTGTTTTCACTACTTTGTACGGTCTAGTTAGTTTGTTATTATCTCGCAGAATGACATGGATTGCGCGCGTCTCTCATGCGGACGTCCTACACTGGAAAGCGCCGCTCAGATCCATCCCGCATTCACCGAATTGCAACGAGGAGGCAGCGATGCTGCGTTCAATCCGCACTTCCATCGCCACGGTTTCCATCAGCGGTACGCTCCCCGAGAAGTTGCGGGCCATCAAGGCGGCCGGTTTCGACGGCGTCGAGATCTTCGAGAACGATCTGCTGTATTTCGACGGCACGCCCGGCGACGTGCGCCGCATGTGCGCGGATCTCGGCCTCGAAATCTACCTTTTCCAGCCCTTCCGCGATTTCGACGGCGTGAGCCCCGAGCGGCTCGCGAGAAACGTCGAGCGTGCGAAGCGCAAGTTCGAACTGATGCACGAGCTCGGCACGGACCGCATTCTCGTGTGCAGCAACGTGTCGCCCGACACGATCCGCGACGACGCATTGCTCACCGATCAGCTCGGGGTGCTCGCGAACATCGCGAAGGAGGCGGGCGTGATCGTCGCGTACGAGGCGCTCGCGTGGGGCCGCTACGTGAACTCGTACAAGCACGCGTGGAAGCTCGTCGACGCGGTGAATCATCCGAACCTCGGGCTTGCGCTCGACACGTTCCACACGCTGTCGATCCGCGATTCGGTGGAGGAGATCGCGTCGATTCCGGGCGAGCGCATCGCGTTCGTGCAGATCGCCGATGCACCCGTGCTCGCGATGGACGTGCTCGAATGGAGCCGTCACTATCGCTGCTTTCCGGGACAGGGCGCGTTCGATGTCGCGGGCTTCACCGCGCGCGTGCTCGAAGCGGGCTACAAGGGTCCGCTGTCGCTCGAGATTTTCAATGATGGCTTTCGCGCCGCGCCGACCGCGATCACGGCGGCGGACGGCTATCGCTCGCTGCGTTTCCTCGAGGAGCAGACGCGTGAGCTGATGGGCGACAACGCGCCGCCGGAGCTGTTCAACCCGCCCGCGCCGCCCGAGCACATCGGCTTCCAGTTCCTCGAATTCGCCGTCGACGACCGCACGCGCGAGCATCTCGCGCAATGGCTCGGCCGGCTCGGTTTCAGGCTCGCGGGCAAGCATCGCTCGAAGGATGTCGCGTTGTATCGGCACGGCGCGGGATCGATCGTGCTCAACGCCGAAGCCGATTCGTTCGCGAGCGCCTTTTTTCAGAAGCACGGCTTGTCGCTGTGCGCGTCGGCGTTTCATGTCGATGACGCGAAGCAGGCGTTCGAGCGCGCCGCCGCGTATGGCTCGACGCCGTTCTCCGGCCAAGTCGGCCCGAACGAGCGCGTGGTGCCCGGCGTACAGTCGCCCGACGGCAGTCTCGACTATTTCGTCGACGAAGCGCCCGGCGCCCCGACGTTGTGGGAGTCCGACTTCATTCTGACGGACATCGACGGGCCGTACGAAGTGGGGCCGCTCGCGCGCATCGATCACGTGTGCCTGTCGCTTCCCGCCGATGCGCTCGATACGTGGGTGCTGTTCTTCAGAAGCGCGTTCGGCTTCGAGACCGAACCCGCCGTGCTCGTTCCCGATCCGTACGGCCTCGTGCGCAGCCGCGCGGTGAGAAGCCGCGACGGCTCGGTGCGCATTGCGCTGAATGCGTCGGTCGATCGCTATACCGCGGTGTCGGAGTCGCTATCGACCTATCGTGGCTCCGGCCTGAACCATGTCGCGTTCAGCACGCCCGATATCTTCGATGCGATTCCGCGCCTCGAAACCGACGGCGTCAAATTTCTGCGTATCCCGGGCAACTATTACGACGATCTCGTGGCACGGTTCGGCCTGCCCGACGAGCAGATCGACCAGATGCGCGAGCACAACATCCTTTACGACCGCGACGAGCGCGGCGGCGAGTTCTTCCACGCGTATACGGAGCAGCTCGATCAGCGCTTCTTCCTCGAAGTGATCGAGCGGCGCGGCGGCTACGACGGCTACGGCGCGGCCAACGCGGCGGTGCGGCTCGCGGCGCACGCGCAACAGCAACAGCGCGCGCGTCAGGCGGCGTGAACCGGGGCGGCGCGTGACCTAAAATCGATACATGGCGCCAGTGGAAAGCGGGAGGACGTCATGTGGGATTTGTCGAGCATTTTCGTCGGGCTTGCGTGCCTGGCGACGATCGTCATCGTGCTGCTCGCGCAGGACTGGCGCGATGAACATCGCAGGCGCGTGGCGGCGCGAGACCACGCGCACCGGCATCCATTGCGCGAGTGGTGGCTGAGGCATCGCCATTGAAACGCGCTCAGGCGCTTTGAGCGTTTCCGCCGCCGGCCGCGACGGCGCGCGCCTGCTCGCGTTCGCGTCTGAGTTCTTCTTCGCGCTGGCGCCCGGCCGCCTCGAACGCGTCGATATGCAGATACAGCCGATGCACGGTCTGAATCTGCGTGTGAGAGAGATGTGACTGACGCGTGATGGATGCGAGCCGCTCGCGCCAGTACGAGGGCGGCAGCAACGGCCCGCCGAGATCGCACGACAACGAACGACGCAGCACCAGTTCGAGGTGCGTCAGGTCCTGGTCTGCCAGCAACGCCGAAAACGCGCCCTGCGGCTTGATATCGGGATATGGGTCCATTATTCCGATGGCGGCATGGCGGCGCGAAACTTGATAGGTGCAAACCCTGGGTTTCGCCGATTTTTCGCGGCGCGCGCCATTGCGTTCGAATTTCTTCGCGCCGACGCCGATCCCGCCTGTAGCGTTTGCTATACTCTGCGCTCGCTTGCCGACGCTGTCGGCCATGCGCGGTCCGCTCCCCGTAGTTCAATGGATAGAACGAGTGCCTCCTAAGCGCTAGATGCAGGTTCGATTCCTGCCGGGGGGACCACGATCCCACACGCCGCCCTCGCGGTCTTCTTCTTCTCGCTCGCTCGCTCGCCTGATTTCGTCGCCGCCTCGCTGCCGCGCTCTTCCTGATCCGGTGCGCATTGGACCGCGAGCGCTTTCCCGCCGATAATTCGACCACTCCGGTCACGCCATCACGGCTCGCGCGCTCATGACGGAAATCCAATCCGCGGTGCTCGTCTTCATTCTCTTATTGGCCAGCACGGGCCTCGGCGCGATCGTGCGGCCGCTTCTGCCCGAAGAACACAAGGCGCAGGAGACGGTGCAACTCGTCCAGTTGCTCGTCGGCATGCTGGTCACGTTCGCGGCGCTCGTGCTCGGCCTTCTGACCGCATCGGCGAAAACGGTCTTCGACAGCACGAACAGCGACATGCGCAGCTACGCGACCTCGATCATCGAACTCGATCGCGCCATGCGCGATTACGGCGCCGATCTCGATCACGCGCGCGAGCTCCTGCGCTCGTACACGGCGGCGGGGGGGGGGGGGGGGGGGGCCCCCCCCCCCCCCCCCCCCCCCCCCCACCCCCCCCCCCCCCCCCCCCCCCCCCCCCCCCCCCCCCCCCCCCCCCCCCCCCCCCCCCCCCCCCCCCCCCCCCCCCCCCCCCCCCCCCCCCCC